>CAMVBO010000044.1 GCA_947165745.1 uncultured Clostridia bacterium
CTCCGGCGGCGAAGAGCAGCGCGTTTCTGGGCAGGATGCTGTATTCTGCGCTCTGCGTCAGATCATGGGTATCGTCTGCGAAGCGGATTTCCTCGCCCGGTTTGCCCGTCAAGGCTGCCAGTTCCGCGCTTTCGCCGTTTGAGGTGCGCAATATCGCATATTCCGCCGTGCTTTCCTGCACGGTAAAGGCCAGCACAGGCATCTCCCCCGGGCCGGTCAGCATACGGAAATCTGCGACCGACTTTGGCGCGATCCAGTTTTCGGAAAAGGCCGTGGGCAGGCTGCCCGCATGGAACAGCTCCCTCACGGTGTACTCAGACGGCGTCTTTTCCGTGCTGAGCAGCGCGACCCGATCGTTCTCCAGCGCCAGCGCGTCCAAAAGCGCCGTGCGCACGCCGGATGGCCTCGAAAAATCCCTTCCGTCCAATTCATCCGACACGGCTCCCAGGAATGCCGCGCACAGCCGCGCCGGATAGCCGCTGCCGCCCTGATCGGCGGGCAGATGATGTTCGGAGTCCGGGCTGTCGTACCCCATCCAAACAGATACCGCCAGCTGCGGCGTATACGCGACGGTCCAGATGTCGCGGGTGCCGCCCTCTGACTGGGCCACGGTGCCGGTCTTTCCGGCCACGGGCATCCCGCTGGCGGACAGGGCCTTGGCGCTGCCGGTGCTGGCGGCGGTCTTGAGCATGTCGGTGAGCATATAGGCGGTCTCGGGGCTGACAGCCTGCCGCGCTTCCTCCCCGGCCTCATACACCCGCTTTCCGTCGCTGTCCTCGATATAGCGGATGACGTGGGGGCGCACCGCTTCGCCGCCGTTGGCCAGCGCGCAGTAGGCCGCGCCAAGCTGGGCAGGGGAGACGCCGTAGGTGAGGCTGCCCAAGGCCAGGGACAGATTCGCGTCCTCCGGGGCAAGAGGCAGGCCAAAGCGCTGGGCGTAGTTGCGCAGGGCGGGCGTGCCGATCTCGTCTGCCAACGCCACGGTGGCGATGTTCAGCGATCGGGACAGGGCCTGTCGCAGCGTCACCCGGCCATAGCTGGCCCCGCCGGCGTTGCCCGGGGTGTAGCCGCCTGCGAAGGTGCGGGGCGTGTCGTCCACGATGGAGGACGGCACATAGCCGAAGGCGTCCACGGCGGCGGCGTAAGTGGACACGGGCTTGAAGGCTGAACCCGGCTGCCGCCGCATCTGCGTGGCCCGGTTCAGCCCCCGGCGTATGTCATAGCTTCTGCCGCCAACCACGGCGCTGATCTCGCCGCTGTCGGCGTTCAGCGCCACCAGCGCGGCCTGCACCGGCGTGCCGTCCTCCGCGCCGTCGGGGAAGTTCCCGCCATCCGCAAAGAGCGCCTCCGCCGCGCCCTGCATGGCGGTGTCCAGGCCCGTGTGGACGCGATAGCCGCCGGAGATCACCTCGTCGGCGGACAGGCCCAGCGCCTCCTCCGCCTCGGAAAGCACCGCGTCCATATACCAGGCAAACCGCGTGTCATCGTCGTTCATGGCCAGCCGCAGCGCCTCGCCCCGGGCGTCATTGCGCTGGGACATCGTGATAAAGCCGTTTTCCATCATCGTATCCAGAATCGCGTTGCGCCTTGCAATGGACTTGTCCGGGTGCAGGTGCGGCGCGTAATTGGAGGGCGACTTGATGATCCCCGCCAGCAGCGCTCCCTCGGCCAGGGTAAGCTCATCCGAGGTCTTGTCGAAATAGACGTTGGCCGCGGCCTCCACGCCGTAAGCGCCGTGGCCGAAGTACACCGCGTTCAGGTACGCTTCCAATATCTGCCGCTTGTCCATCTGCCTTTCCAGTCGCAGTGCCAGCACGATTTCCTGAGCCTTGCGGGACAGCGTCTTGGTCTGGGTCAGGTGGGTCAGTTTGATCAGCTGCTGGGTGATGGTGGAAGCGCCCTGGGCATAGCTGAGCGTGCGGATATCCTGCCAAAGCGCGCCAAACAGCCGATAGATATCTACGCCGTGATGGCGATAGAACCGCAGGTCCTCCGCCGCGATAAACGCGTTTTGCACGTTTTCCGGAATCCTTGAAATCGGCACCCAGACGCGGTTTTCGCCGCCATGCAGCGCGCCGACGGATTCGTCGTTTGACGCAAAAACCGTGGTGGTGCCAGGCATATCGGTGATCTTTGACAGATCCAACTTCTGCCAATGGGGCAGATCCAGCCGCCATATGAACGCCGCCAGCGCAATTAGCAGCGCCGCGCCAATTCCCGCAAGCACTTTCTTCTTCATGCAACCATCCCGTTTCAAGTCATTTGTACAAAGTATTCCCATCAGCGCCTGAATTAGTCACCGCTGCCAGAAGTTGTGCGTGGACTTTTGTGTGCCCGTTGAGTAGAATGTATATACATTTAAAACGGGGTGATTCCATGAAGCGATGGCAGGCGATGCTCGTGGCGCTGACGCTCTCAGCGGCGCTCGGCGGCATGCTGCTCTCATTTACGCTGCAAAGCGGGGTGGGTTCCCGCGCGGCGCTGTCTCAGGCTTTGATCCTCATATCCCTGGCCGGGTTTGTGGTCAGCGTGGCGCTGCGGCCGGCAAGGGGCGCGGAAGCGGTCAGCCCCGCCAGGGGCGCCGTCAGCGAAAAGACGCGGGAGCAATGCGATTTTTCGCACGTCGCCGCCAACGTCGAGGCGCTGAACAGCCTGATCGAACTGCGCGACTATCTGCGCGAGCCTGAAAAGTACGCGCGTTACGGTGCGAGAATGCCCAGGGGCGTGCTGCTCTACGGCCCTCCGGGAACGGGCAAGACGCTGCTGGCCCGGGCGCTGGCAGGCGAGGCGAAGGTGCCCTTTTTCGCCCTGTCCGGCTCGGACTTTGTGGAGAAATACGTGGGCGTTGGCGCTGGACGCGTGCGGGATTTGTTCAAAAAAGCGAAGAAGGCCGGAAAGTGCGTGATCTTTATCGACGAGATCGACGCGCTGGGCAAGCGGCGGGACGAGAGCGCCTCCGACGAGCGGGACCAGACGCTGAACGCGCTGCTCAGCGAGATGTCCGGCTTTTACACCGGCGACGGCGTCATCGTCATTGCCGCAACAAACCGCATCGACGCGCTGGACCCGGCGCTGCTGCGGCCGGGGAGGTTCGACCGTCAAATCGAAGTGTCCCTGCCCGGCAGGGCGGAGCGATTGAGCATCCTCCGTCTGCACAGCGAGGACAAGCCGCTGTCCGGAAATGTGAGCCTGGAGGCACTTGCGGAACAGACGGTCAGCTTCTCCGGGGCTTCGCTGGAGAGCCTTCTGAACGAGGCGGCGCTGATCGCGGCAGCGAGGAATGGCGAGCAGATCGAACAGGAGGACATTCAAACCGCGTTTTACAAGACCGTCGCCGGGGCGGACCGGCCCATGACGGCAACCGAGGCGGAACGGCGGATCATCGCCGTGCACGAGGCAGGACATGCCCTGGTCAGCCGTCTGCTTGCGCCGGAGAACCGGCTGGCGCGGGTGACTATCCTGCCGGCGGGGCGCGGCTCCGCGGGGTACAACCTGTGCGTCCCGGCAGAGCGGGTGATGGTCGGAAAGCGGCACATGGAGCATCAGATCTGCGTGCTGCTGGCCGGCCGCGCGGCGGAGCAGCACGTTTTCGGCGAGGATGAGCTCACCGCCGGGGCCTCCAGCGACATCGCCCGGGCCACGGAGATGGCCGCTTCCATGGTCACGGACCTGGGCATGGCCGGAGAACCCGCAGTGTCCCTCAAGGCGCTGAACCGCGCGTGCGGCGGCGTGACCGGCGCGGGGGAGCGCTGCAAGGCCCTGCTGGACGCGATGTATGATAAGACGCTTGCGCTGATCGACGCCGAGGAAAAGGCGCTGTCGGCCCTGGCCGACGCTCTGATGGAGCGGGAATCGCTGGAAGGCGCGGACGCGGCAGCCATACTCGACGCCCATCTGTCGAGCGAAAGACGGAAATCGGCATAGGTAGACCCCATCCGCAAGAGGATTCGACCCAAGGAGCATGGAATCATTCTACCCCGACAGGAGGTAGGAGGTTCCATGCTTTCTTATGAAGTGAAGCGAAGCGGCCTGGTGGTGCGCCTGACGGGCGAGCTGGACCACAGCGCCGCCGAGGGCATCCGGCGGGAATTGGACGGGCTCATCGCCCAAACCGGGGCCAGAAAGCTGCTGCTGGACTTGAGCGGGCTGAAGTTTATGGATTCCAGCGGCATTGGGCTGATCATCGGGCGATACAAGAAGATGGCGCGGCGCGGCGGCAGCGTGGCGGTGATCGCGGCAAACCGGCGCATTGACCGCATATTCGACATGGCGGGGCTCTACCAGCTGGTGGAGCGCATGGCCTGAGGAGGGGATCAATATGGAGTTTGTCAACGAAATGCGGCTGGATTTCACAGCGCTGCCGGAAAACGAGGCCTTCGCGCGACTGGCGGTCAGCGGTTTTGTGCTGCCGCTGGATCCCACGATGGAAGCCCTGGCCGACGTGAAAACCGCCGTGTCCGAGGCCGTGACCAACGCCATCATCCATGCCTATCCGGACGCGCCGGGCATCGTGCGCCTGCGGGCGCGCTACAGCGCGGACGGCTTCGTGGAGGTGGACGTGATCGACCATGGACGGGGTATTGAGGACGTGGACAGGGCCAGACAGCCCTTTTTCACCACGGGCGAGGGCGACGAGAGAAGCGGCATGGGATTTACGGTGATGGAGAGCTTCATGGACAGGGTGATGGTCCGCAGCGCTCCCGGTCGGGGCACCACCGTGCGGCTGTACAAGCGCGTCGAGCCGCGGGACGAGGCCGTTCCGCGGCGGGCGTGAGCGAACAGGCCTACAGAAGCGGCGCTCTGGAAAAGCTGGTTCGCGCCCACGGCGGCGACCTGCAGGCCAGGGAGGAGCTGGTCAGGGACAACCTGGCACTGGTGAAATACATCGTCAAGCGCTTTGCCGGGCGGGCGGAGTATGAGGATCTATACCAGTACGGCTGCATGGGGCTGCTCAAGGCCGTCGACCGATTCGATCCCGGCTATTCGGTGCAGTTTTCCACCTATGCCGTGCCGGTGATCATGGGGGAGATTCGCAGGTATCTTCGGGACGACGGGCCGGTTCACGTCTCCAGGACGATCCACGAGCGCGCGCGGCAGGTGGACGCGTTTATCGATGGCTTTGTGGCGGAGCACGAGCGTCAGCCCAGCGTGGAGGAGATCGCCAGGGCGCTGAAGCTGGAGCCCGGCGACGTGCTGTTGGCGCTGAACAGCAAAAGCCGGGTGCGCTCGCTGAATGAGCCGGTGAACGGCGAGGGCAGCTTGCGTTTGATGGATGTGCTTGGATCGGAACCGATGGAAGCCGTGGACATGCGGCTGACCCTGGCAAAGCTGCTGAAAGACCTGTCGGACGAGGAGCGGGCGCTGATCGTCCGGCGCTACTTCAAATCCCACACCCAGACCCAGATCGCCAGGGACATGGGCGTCTCCCAGGTGCAGATTTCCAGGATGGAAAGCCGCATCCTCAAGCGCATGCGACTGATGGCTGAATGCGAAGATAAAAACAGACCGGAGTCTATATAGACTCCGGTCTGTTATGATCAGAAAACCATCATTCCACGCCCTTCAATATGTCGCAGAAATCAAAGGTGGCGAAGTAGTCCTTCACGGTCTCGGCGCGGCGGATCATGTCGAAGCTGCCGTCCGGGTGCAGCAGGATCTCCGCGCTCTTGAGCTTGCCGTTGTAGTTATAGCCCATGGAATACCCGTGGGCGCCGGTATCGTGGATGATCACCAGGTCGCCGTCGTCGATCTGGGGCAGGGCGCGGTCCACGGCGAACTTGTCATTGTTTTCGCACAGGGAGCCAACGACATCATAGACATGGTCGCACAGCGCGTCCTCCTTGCCGGAGACGGTGATGTGGTGGTAGGCGTCGTAGATCGCTGGGCGCATCAGGTTGACCGCGCAGGCGTCCAGCCCAATGTATTCCTTGTAGATGTGCTTTTTGTGGATGGCCCGCGCCACCAGGCAACCGTGGGGGCCGGTCATAAAGCGGCCCAGCTCCGTGGCCAGGGCGATCTCGCCCAGCCCGTCGGCGCTCATGAGCTTTCCGAAGGTTTCGCGGATGGAGGCCCCGATGGTGTGGATATCGGGCATGACCTGCTCCGGCAGGTAGGGGATGCCGATGCCGCCGGAAAGGTTCACCATGAACAACTCCGCGCCCAGCTTGCGCCGCAGCTCCACCGCCAGGTCAAAAAGGATCTGGGCGTTGGCGGGGTAGTAATTATTATCGGCGGCGTTGCTGGCCAGCAGCGCGTGCAGGCCGAAGCGCTTGACGCCCAGCTGCATAAGCCGCTGCACGGCGGAAAAGATCTGCTGCTTGGTCATGCCGAACTTCGACGAATCCGGCTGCCCCATGTACACCGAGCCGATCAGCAGCTCTCCGCCGGGATTATAGCGCAGGCACACCCGCTCCGGCAGGCCGCCGTGCCTGGCCAGGAAGTCGATGTGGGTGATGTCGTCCAGGTTGATGATGGCGTCCAGCTTGCGGGCGTATTCAAACTCCTCCGCCGGGGTTTCGTTGGAGGAAAACATGATCTCATCGCCCCTGAAGCCCAGGGCTTCGACCAGCTTCAGCTCCGCGATGGAGGCGCAGTCCACGCCGCAGCCCTCTTCCTTCAAAATCTTAAGGATAAAGGGGTTGGGGCAGGCCTTCACGGCGTAATATTCCCTGAACCCGCTGTTCCAGGAAAAGGCGTCGGCAACGTCCCGCGCGGTGCGGCGTATGCCCGCCTCGTCATACAGGTGGAACGGGGTGGGGTACTGCGCGGTGATCTCCTCCAGCTTTTCGTGACTGACGAAGGGCAGCTTTTGCATATTTATTCAACTCCATTCTGCTAACATGATAGAATGTTTGCGCCCCCGCGTCAAGTATTTCCCTTTGCTTTTTTTGTAAATATGTGTATTTGCCTGTCATTGCCGATTTAACATTCAGGCGTTGAAGAAACGGGCGATTCGTGGTAAAGTTATTGTGCATACGTTTGTACATTGGGAGGAATGGAATTGTCCCTTTCTGATCGCATAGAAAAACTGCTGATGTCCGTGCAAAAGCCGGTGCGCTACATGGGCGGCGAGTTCAACGCCGTGATGAAGGACCCGGCGAGCGTGGACGTGCGCTATGCCTTCCTCTTTCCGGACACCTATGAGGTGGGCATGAGCCACCTGGGCATGAAGATACTCTATCACTCCATCAACGCCCGGGACGATGCCTGGTGCGAGCGGGTGTTTTCCCCGTGGGTGGACATGGCGGAGCTGATGCGCCGGGACGGCATACCGCTGTTTTCGCTGGAGTCCCGCACGCCGGTGAAGGACTTTGACATCCTGGGCATCACCCTGCAATACGAGATGAGCTTTACCAACATCCTGGAGGCGCTGGATCTGGCGGGTATTCCGCTGCGCCGGGAGGACCGCACAGAGGGCCCCTTCGTGATCGTGGGCGGGCCCTGCGCCTTCAACCCGGAGCCGCTCGTGCCCTTTGTTGACCTGGTGGCCCTGGGCGACGGGGAAGAGGAGACCCAGCATACCATCGACGCATACAAGCGGTGGAAGGCTTCCGGACTGCCCCGGGAGGAATATCTGCGCATGTGCGTGGACATCCCCGGCATCTACGTCCCGAGCCTCTATGACGTATCCTATAATGACGACGGCACCGTGAAAGCTGTGACGCCAAAACCCGGCTCCGGCGCGCCGTCCGTGGTGAAAAAGGCCATGGTGAAGGACCTGGACGGCGCCGTCTATCCGGAAAAGCTGATTGTGCCCTATGGCGAGATCGTGCACAACCGCATCATGCTGGAGATCTTCCGGGGCTGCACCCGGGGCTGCCGCTTCTGCCAGGCGGGCATGATCTATCGGCCCATCCGCGAGCGGCGTATCGACACGCTGATGGCGCTGGCGGAAAAGCTGGTGTCCTCGACCGGTTACGACGAGATATCCCTGATGAGCCTGTCCAGCGGCGATTATTCCTGCCTGCCCGAGCTGGCCCACCGCATGGTGGAAAAGTTCGCGGCGAAGCGGGTGCGCATCGCGCTGCCCTCCCAGCGCATCGACAACGTGCTGACGGATACCCTGAAGGAGACGCAGAAGGTCAAAAAGACGGCGCTGACGCTGGCCCCGGAGGCTGGCACCCAGCGGCTGCGGGACGTCATCAACAAGGGCGTCACGGAAGAGGACCTGATCCGCTCCGTCACCGACGCCTTTGACCAGGGCTGGTCCGCCGTGAAGCTTTACTTCATGCTGGGCCTGCCCACGGAGACGGACGAGGACGTGCTGGGCATTGCGGACCTTGCCGAGAAGGTGCGCCGGTGCTATTTCTCCATCCCCAAGGAGCGCCGCGCGCCGGGCCTGCGCATTACGGTGAGCGCTTCCGTGTTCGTTCCCAAGAACGACACGCCCTTCCAGTGGTCGCCCCAGCTGAACTATGACGAGGTCGTCCGCAGGCAGCAGCTGCTTCGCCAGGCGCTGTCCCGGCTCAAGGGCGTGGATTTCAAGTATCATGCGCCGGACGTCAGCTATATCGAAGCCGTGTTCGCCCGGGGAGACCGCCGCATGGGCGATGCCTTGGAGCGGGCCTGGCGGCTGGGCTGCCGATTCGACGGCTGGAGCGACCAGTTCAAGTATGATACGTGGCTTCAGGCCTTCAAGGAGACGGGCGTCGATCCGGACTTCTACGCCACGCGGCCGCGCTCCACGGATGAGGTGTTCCCCTGGGATCATCTGGACTGCGGCGTGACGAAGCAGTACCTGCTCAGGGAGTGGGAGAAGGCCAAGCGGGCCGAGTGCACACCGGACTGCCGCAAGGGCTGCACCGGCTGCGGTATGAAGCGGTATGAGGGGGCGTGCGTATGAGAGCCATGATACGGTTTGAAAAGCGCCCCCGGCTGCGCTTCATCTCTCATCTGGACCTGCAGCGCTTCTTCCAGCGGGCCGTGAACCGCACGGGTCTGCCCATCGCCTGGTCCCAGGGCTTCAATCCCCATCCGGTGATGTCCTTTGGTTCGGCGCTTGCGCTGGGCTGGACCAGCGAATATGAAATCGTCGACATCAAGCTCAGCGCCCCCATGGGCCGCAAGCGCACCGAGGAAGCCATCCGCGCCGCGCTGCCGGAGGATTTGCCGGTGCTGGAGGTGCGCATGGTGGATGACCGCCATCCCGCGCCCATGGCGCTGGTGAAGATGGCGGACTACCGCGTGAC
>CAMVBO010000045.1 GCA_947165745.1 uncultured Clostridia bacterium
AATGACCGCAAAGACGCTTACTACTCTTTTCGTCCCGGTTTCTGTGAAGTTGGTGACATTATAGAGCAAAATTCCGGGTCTGTCAAGCCCTTTTCCAAATTATTTTTTAAATGGTTCCGGGAATGTTCGGTTTTTGTGCGCTGCCGTATGTTTCGCGTGATACATAATCCGCCGCGCCGCCTCAAGATTGACGGCGAAATCATATTTTCCCCGCGCCGGGGCATACTATCGGCATCAATCCATTTGGGGAGGACAATCTATGGACAGACGACAGCAGCCGCCCACGGCCTCGGAGCCGGACATCGCGGCCCGGGTGACGGAGGTTCGCACTGCGGAGCGCTCCCAGGCGCACCAGCAGCGAAACGAGCGGGAGGTGATCGCATGAGCCGGCAGCCCTTCACCCCAGATGAGTACAAGGAATTGGTGCATCGAATGACGCCGCCCAGCCGGATGCTGCGGGGTTACTGGCGGGCGTTCTGGGTCGGCGGACTGATCTGCGCGCTGGGCCAGGCGCTGACGCTTTGGGCGGAAAAGCTGAACCTGGGCGAGATCACCGCGCCGATGTTCACCACCAGTGTGCTGGTGTTCGTGGGCACCACGCTGACGGGCATCGGTGTTTACGACGTGATCGGCAAGTACGCCGGGGCGGGCTCCGCCATCCCCGTGACGGGCTTTGCCAACAGCATGGCGGCCCCGGCCATCGAATTCCAGCGGGAGGGCGCGATCATGGGCGTGGGCGCCCGGTTGTTCACGCTGGCGGGGCCGGTGCTGGTATACGGCATCGCCTCGTCGGTGCTGGTGGGCGTCGTCTATTGGCTGATAAAGGGGTGGGTGCTGTGAGCCGCGCGGGAAGCCAGACCTTTATTTACGACCGCCCGCCCGTAATCGCCGCCCATCGCAGCATCGCCGGGCCCAAGGAGGGCAAGGGGCCGCTGGCGGCCTGGTTCGACACGATCCTGGAGGACGATCTGCTCGGCCAGAAGAGCTGGGAGCTGGCGGAGATGGAGATGGTGCGCCGCTGCGTGCAGGGCGCGCTGAACGATGCCCACGTCCCGGACGAACAGGCCCAGGCTATGCTGGGCGGCGATTTGAACAACCAGATCATCGCCTCGTCCTTCGCGGCCCGGGCGCTGGGCGTGCCCTTCATCGGGCTCTACGGCGCGTGCAGCACCTTTGTGCAAGCGCTGGTGATCGGCTCGGCGCTGATCTCCGGCGGCTATCTGGACAACGCCGTGTGCGTGGCCTCCAGCCACTATTCCACCGCCGCGCGCCAGTTTCGCTTCCCGCTGGAGCTGGGCAACCAGCGCCCGCCCCAGGCCAGCTGGACGGCCACGGCATGCGGCTGCGCGCTGCTGGTATCAGGCGACGATCATCCCGGCCTGCGCGTCGTCAGCGGCACGGTGGGCCGGATCATCGACCTGAACATCTCCGACGCCAACCACATGGGGGCGGCGATGGCCCCGGCGGTATTTGACTGCATCGCGGCACACCTTGCGGACACGGGCCGATCCGCCGACGATTACGACCTGATCGCCACCGGCGATTTGGGCTGGATCGGCAGGGACCTGCTGCTGGAGCTGGCCAGCGCGGCGGATCTGTCGCTTCCGCCGGACAGGCTGATCGACTGCGGCGCCAGTCTGTTCTATCAGGAGCAGGACGCCCACGCCGGGGGCAGCGGCTGCGGCTGCGTGGCCAGCGTGGGCTGCGGCTGGCTGATGAAGCGGCTGGAGGCCGGGGACATCAACCGCCTTCTGCTGGTGGGCAGCGGGGCCATGTTCTCCCCCACCAGCAGCCAGCAGGCCCAAAGCGTGCCGGGCATCGCCTACGCCGCGTGCCTGGAGAGGAGGGATTGAATGGACATGGTATGGCTGTTTGTCAAGGCATTCGTGGTGGGCGGGCTGATCTGCGATATCGGCCAGCTGCTGATCATGAACACCAAGCTGACCAACGCCCGCATATTGGTGCTGTTCGTCACCTCCGGCGTGTTCCTGACGGCGCTGGGCCTCTACAAGCCGCTGGTGGACTTCGCCGGGGCCGGCGCCACCGTGCCGCTGACGGGCTTCGGCTACTCGCTGGCCATGGGGGCCATCGAGGCCGTGAACCGCTACGGCTTCTGGGGCGCGTTCGTGGGCGGCATCAGCCGCACCGCCGCCGGCATCACCGCCGCCGTGGTGTTCGGGCTGTTGAACGCGCTGATCTTCAAGCCCCACGCGAAGCCGTGAAAACGGGACTGCTTCAATCGTGAAGCAGTCCCCTGTCATTCTCCTTTTTACGGCACCACTTTGATCGTGATCGTGGCCTTCTTCTTGCCCTTCGCGGTGGTCACGGTGATCTTGACCTTGCCCTTCTTCTTCGCGGTCACAACGCCGTTCTTGTCCACGGTGGCAATCTTTTTGTTACCGCTCTTCCACGTTACGCCGCTCTGCGCCGTGGCCGGCTTTAGCACCGCGCCCAGCGGCAGCGTCTGGCCCACCTTCACCGTCTTCGTCGCGCTGGTGATGCTCACGCCCGTGGGCTTGTACGGGTCCACCACCTTCACGATCACCGTGGCCTTTTTCTTCTTGTTGCTGGTGCTCACCGTGATCGTGGCCTTGCCCTCGGTCTTCGCCGTCACGATACCGCTACCATCCACGGTGGCGACCTTCTTCTTTGAGGACTTGTAGCCCTTCACCGTCACCTTGGCCGTTGTGGCGAACTGGGGTGTCAGCTGGAACTGCTCGCCGATATTGACAGTGATCGTTCCGTTCTTTCCCTTCTTGGCCAGGTTACTGCCAGGATAAACCTTCCGGTCAATCGCGGTCTGCGGCGTGATCCACGCACCGCACACCGAGCACTTCGTACCGTCTGTCTGCCCCGCTTTTGCGTACGTCGCCGCGTAACCCTTTACGGTCACGGGGGTGTGGCCTTTCTTGGCAATGGTCTGCTGCTTCGTGATCCACTCGCCGCACACCGAGCACTTCGTGCCGTCTGTAAGACCCGTGGCGGTGCAGGTCGCGGCCTTGCCCTTGACGGTGACAGGCGTATGTGCCTTCTTTGCGATGGTCTGCTGCTTCGTGATCCACTCACCGCAGACGGAGCACTTCGTGCCGTCCGTCAGGCCTGTGGCGGTGCAGGTCGCGGCCTTGCCCTTGACAATTATCGGCGTATGATTGTGTTCCGTTCCATATACAGACACAACAAACTTGACCTTAGCGCTGTCATTTGTAGTCCATTCAGGCACATCTGCATTAACTGCTCCAACATACGCCCAATATGTGCCACTTGACATACGCTTTTTGAACGATGTCGACTTGCCAACGCTGTCTGTTGTGAGTAAAATGCCATTCGAGTCACATATATGTAAATCATAGTAAGTCGTATTGTTGGTTGCATTCCACGAAAACTCAACATCATTCTTGTCATTTGTCGCTTTCACAGAAAGCGTAGGTTTATCTGGATAGGGATAGCTATTCTTTATAGTAAAACTGACACGTTCACTATCATTCCATTTCCATTCATTTGCATATGAGTTTACTGCACCTACATATGCAGTATACTTTCCTGATTTTAAAATGACAGAATACTGAGTATTCATATAGATCGTTGCTTCGATAACTTTGCTATCATTTGAATCAAGTATATGAATGTCATAATGATCTGCATTAGCTACTCTTTTCCAAGTAAATACCGTTTCATGTTGGTTATCAGTCGCAGCTACTGATATTGCAGGCTTCCCCGGAATAGCATTGCGCTCTGAAACTCCAAACAATACATAATCGCTGTCCTTTGATTTCCATGGGTCAGCATTTGTATTTACAGCACCCACATAGACATAGTATAGACCCACAGGTAGGCTCGCAGTATAAGATGTTTCCTTACCCGTTGTGCCGTCTAATACTGTGTTTCCTTGGAGATCACGGATATGAATGTCATAATAGGATGTATTATTCCCTGCTGCCCAAGAAAACAATGTGGATTGCCCGTTATTTGTTGGCGAGACTGACACTTCCGGTTGATCTGGAACAGCATTATATTCTTCCTTTTTGTATTCTGGTGCATTCGGCCACTTAATGTACTTGATATTTGGGTATTTCCCCGACATTTCGCTGCAAAAGCTGTCCCACGTCCATGTTTTTTCGCGAACTGCACCATCCCAATTATCAAATGTTGTAAAACCACTGCTGCTTTTTGCCACCAAAATCAAATTGTGCCCATAATTGTGAGTTGCGCAACCATCACCATTCCAGTTTGTACATTCTGGATTACAAGCCGTAATCCTGATGGATGATCCCAACTCGGATGCGCCTATAAATGCACGGATGTGATCTGATGTAAGCGTTCTTTCGTTAGAAGAAAGGTTGCGAAGAAAATTGGCACCTGGCTTGGCTGATCCATTGAAATCAGAGCCAAAGCGAACGCCCCAGATGATGTAATAGATTTGATTGGCATATTCCCAGCACTGTCCATTGCCGGGAGACGCAACAGAGTTTGCGGCAACCGTCTTTCCGTGAATGTTATAGGTATTATATGATTGTGGTGCTGCCATCACCATAAACGCGCCGTCTTCACTTTCATAGCTGTCTTCTTCATCCCACGCAAAACCTGCATACCTGTCCGATCCCACAGGAATCGAGGTATCTTCATCTCCCGAAGACTCTTCGTCCTCCAGAACCGCGTCTCCAATGGTGAACTCCTCGACTTCCTCGGGGGCTTCTTCCCACTCGTATTCTTCTTCGTAGAATACTCCATCTTCCACAACTGCTTCCGCCCACGCGCCGAGCAGCAGCGCACCGGCAAGCAGCATCGCCAACAGGCTCACCCAAAGCTTCTTCATATTCTCAACCTCCATTGCATATGGATCTATTAGCTAAGTTACATTATAGGACATATTGTCCTATTTGTCAAGTAATCTGCGGGCAGAATTATATTGGTGATTGATATGCAAAACAACCTTCGTAAGCTGCGCAAAGAGCGCGGTCTGACCCAGATCGCCCTACAAATGAAAACGGGCATCGACCAATCGCTGATTTCAAAATTTGAGATTGGCGAACGCATTCCGCCAACCGACGTGCTTATCATTCTTGCAGATTTTTACAATGTCAGCATCGACTATCTGCTTGGGCGAACCGACAAGCCGGAGGTCAACCATTGACAAGCCGAAAGGCTTGTTTTTTGCACAAGAAAGAGCGAAGGCAATGAAGCCTTCGCTCTTTGCAGGACAGGGAAGGATGTCCCTATTCCCTCATCAGCTCATACATCATGATCCCCGCCGCAACAGCCGCGTTCAGGGATTCCGCCCCGCCGCGCATGGGCAGCTTGACCAGGGCGGAAGCGGCGGCGCGGGTGGCGTCCGATATGCCCCGGGCCTCATTGCCGATGACCAGCGCGAAGCGCTCGCCGGGGTCGGGTCGGGCATAGAAGTCCCCGCCGCGCAGATCGCTGGCCAGCACCATCCACCCCCGCGCCTTCAAATCGAGCAGCGCGGCGGGCAGGTCCTCCGCCAGCACGAAGGGCACCCGGAAGCCAGACCCCATGGCGGCGCGCTGCACCTTGGGCGACAGCGGGTCCGCACAGCCCCCGCCGAACAGGATCGCGGAAAAACCGGCGGCGTCGGCGGTGCGCCAGATGGTGCCCACATTGCCGGGGTCCTGCACGCCGTCCAGCGCCACGACGCGCCCTGGCGCGCCGTTCAGCGGCAGCGGGACCGGCAGGTCAAAGCTGGCGCAGATGCCCTGGGGCGTCCTGGTGTCGCAGACCGCCTCCAGCAGGCTCCGCGGCGCCAGATACGCCCGCGCGCCGCGTCGCTCAAATTCCTCCGCCAGCTCGGCCAGGGATTCCTCGGCCAGCACCTCGCGAAGTGCCAGGCCGCACTTCAGCGCCTCGCGCAGCATGACCTCGCCCTCCACCAGGAATCGGCCCGCCGCCTCCCGGCCCTTTCGGGTGGATAGGGCCTTCAGCGCGCGGATCGTCGGGTTTTTCGCACTGGTGATTTTGTCCATGATGACCTCCGGTCCGAGCGCGTTCAGAGTATCCCGCCCCGCCTGCGCAGGCCCCTCCCCATCGCGATGAGGCGGCTTTGCGCGGCCCTGCGGGGCAAACGCAGCTCTGAACTCAACTCTATACGCTTGACTTGTCCTCCGCCGCCACGGCGAAGCAGAGCAGATACACCGCCTCTGCCCCGGCGTTCATAAGCGCCTTCGCGCAAGCATTGGCGGTGGCCCCGGTGGTGCAGACGTCGTCCACCAGGATCACCCGCCGGCCGCGCACGTCCATCACGGCTTCAAACGCGCCATCCATGTTCCGGCGACGCTTCGCGGCGGGCAGGCGCACCTGCTGGCGGGTGTTGCGCACGCGAACGAGCGCGTCCAGCGCGGGCAGCTCCAGCCGCGCCGCCGTCGCCTTCGCCAGCAGCGCCGCGTGGTTGAAGCCCCGCTGCTTAAGCCGCTTTCTGTGCATCGGCACCGGCACCACGCAATCCGCGCCGGTGGGCTGGATGGCTTCAAAGGCGTTCGCCATGGCCCGGGCCATGCCCTCCGCCAGGCGGGTGACGCCCCGGTATTTCAAATTGCGCACCAGGCCGCCCGCCGGGCCGCCGTAGTGATAGCCGTAGGCCGCGCCCTGAAACGCTCCGCCCGGCGGCGGCTGTCCCGGCCCCACCCAGCGCTTGGCCAGCAGCTGGCGGCAATCCTCGCAAAGCCATTCCCGGGGAAAGCCCGCGCGGCTGCCGCAGCCCATGCAAGCGGCGCTCCGGGGATAGATCAGCCCCAGCAGGGCGTCGATTGCCCTATTCATCCTTCCGACCTCAGCCGCGCGTCCAGGGCGCTGTAGCGCAGGGCGACGTGGTTGTTGTCCACCATGGCGCGCACGCAGCCCTCCCGGCCCACGATCACCACCAGCCGCTTGGCGCGGGTGATGGCCGTATAGAGCAGGTTCCGGGTCATCAGCATCGGCGGCCCGCTGAGCAGCGGCAGCACCACGGCGTCGAACTCGCTGCCCTGGCTCTTGTGCACGGTCATGCAGTAGGCCAGCTCCAGATCGTCCAGCAGCGACTCGTCATACTCCGCCACGCGGCCGTCGTCATACTCCACCACCAGCGCCCGCTCCCGGCGATCCACGGCGAGGATATAGCCGATATCGCCGTTGAACACGCCCTCGCCGTCCTCGCCCGACCGCTTCCAGGTCAGGTCGTAGTTGTTGCGCACCTGCATCACCTTGTCGCCCCGGCGGAAGATCGCGCCGGCGTGGTTGATCTCCGGCTTGTCCCCGGGCGGGTTCATCGCGGCCTGCAGCTGCGCGTTCAGCGCGTAGACGCCCACGTCGCCCCGCTTCATGGGGGTCATAACCTGGATGTCCCTAAGGCCGTCCAGGTTCATGTACTTCGGCAGGCGCGTCTGAACCAGGGCCACCACCGAGGCCGCCACCTCCGCCGGGGTCTCCCGGCGCTCCAGGAAGAAATCGGTGTTGCGGGAGCGGATCTCGGGATACTCGCCCCGGTTGACCCGGTGGGCGTTCAGCACGATCTGGCTCTGGCCCGCCTGACGGAAGATCTCCGTAAGCCGCACCACCCGCAGGGTTTCGGAGGCGATCAGGTCCTTCAGCACGTTGCCCGCGCCCACGCTGGGCAGCTGGTCCACGTCGCCCACCAGCACCAGCCTCGTGCCCGGCCGCAGCGCGCACAACAGCGCGCGCATCAAAAAGATGTCCACCATGCTCATCTCGTCCACGATCACCACGTCGCAGTCCAGGGGGTTGTCCTCGTTCCGGGCAAAGCCCTGCTGCTCCCCGCTGTACTCCAGCAGGCGGTGGATCGTGCGCGCGGGGCAGCCGGTGGCCTCGCTCATGCGCCTGGCCGCGCGGCCCGTGGGGGCGCAGAGCTCCACGTCCCCGATCCTCTGCAGCAGCCGTATGATGACGTTGATGGAGGTGGTCTTGCCAGTGCCGGGGCCGCCGGTGATCACGCAGACGCCGTCGGTCATGGCGGCCAGCGCGGCTTGGCGCTGCTCGGCGCACAGGCTTACGCCCAGGTCCGCCTCCTGCTTCTCGATCCGCTTGAGCGCCTCGCCCTCCTTCAGCTTCAGCGGGCGGACGCTCCTGCGCAGCCTGGCCATCAGCCGAGCCGTCTCGCTCTCGGCGCGGTGTAGCCGGGGCAGGTAAACGGCGGTCGCTTCGTCGATGGTCTCGGCGACCAGCTCTCCCCTGAGCACCAGAGCGCGCATGACGCCATCCACCAGCTCCGCCTCGGCGTTCAACACCCGGGAGGCCTGATCGACGAGCGCCTCCCGGGGCAGATAGACGTGGCCGGCGCTGTTGGCCGCCTCCGACAGCACGTACTTCACGCCGCTGCGCAGCCGGAACTCAGAGCTCTCGCCAAAGCCCAGGCTCATGGCGATGCGGTCGGCGGTCTGGAAACCCACGCCTTCGATCTCGTCCACCAGGCGGTAGGGGTTATCCCGCAGCACGCTCTCGGTCATGTCGCCGAAAGCGCGGTAGATCTTCATGGACAGATTCGGCGTCAGGCCGTAGCCCTGCAGGAAGATCAGGGTGTTTCGCATGCCGTTCTGCTCGGCAAAGGACTCGGCGATCATCGCCGCCCGCTTGGCGCCGATGCCGGGCACCTCCGTCAGCCGGTCCGGCTCGCTTTCCAGCACGTCCAGCGCCCGCTTGCCGAAGTAGTCCACGATCAGCTTTGCCGTGGCGGGCCCCACGCCCTTGATGAGCCCGGAGGCCAAAAAGCGCTCCACCCCGGACTTGGTTTCAGGCCGGGTGGATTCATAGGAGGTGACCTTGATCTGTTTGCCGTAGTCCTTGTGCTCGGTCAGATCTCCGTCAAATATGGCGTGTTCGCCGGTGGACAGAAAGGGCATCACGCCCACGGCGGCAATGCGCTTTTTATCGCCGTCCAGCTTCACGGAGGCCACCGTCCAGCCGTTCTGGTCGTTGCGGAACACGATGTCCTCAACGGTGCCCTCGAACTTGGACATGGAAGCGACCTCCTTTTCCTTGTTTTCGTTGCAGGGTATTCCGGTCACTTGACCGCGTTTTTCTCGTAGATCAGCCGCAGGCCCTTCAGCGTCAGCAATCCGTCCATCACGTCGATGACGCTGCTCTCGCCGGCCACCAGCACGGCCAG
>CAMVBO010000046.1 GCA_947165745.1 uncultured Clostridia bacterium
CCCGTGCCGTCGAGGAACCCGCTGTAGAGGAGGAAGCGGAGCAGGAGGAAGCCCCTGCGGTCGAGGAACCCGCTGTAGAGGAAGAGCCGCAGCAGGAGGAAGCCCCTGTCATCGAGGAACCCGCTGTAGAGGAAGAGCCGAAGCAGGAGGAAACCCCTGCCGTCGGGGAACCCGCTGTAGAGGAAGAAGCGCAGCAGGAGGAAGCTCCTGCCGCGGAAGAGCCCGCCCTGGCCGAGGAGCCGCAGCCTGCGGAGGAATCCGTTCCTGTCGAACCGGTCATTCCGCTGGCCGTGAATCCGGGACCTGTGACGGGACCGGCCATTCCTGTGGTAACATATCCGGAAGAAAACATAAAAGAAGAAACCGCGGCCGGGGAGGACCCCGTCGGATTGATCGTCCTTTACCGGGAGGCCGAAGAAACGGCCCCTGAAGGGACTGACGCGGAAGCAGAAACAGCCGGGCTGGAGACGGCCGGGACGAGAACCCTGAGTACGCGCGTCGGGGAGTATACGATTGTCGCAACGGGCAACATCCCGGAAAACGCCGAGATCCGCGTGGTGGAGATTCCGGCCGACGCGGCTGAGAAGATGGCCGGCAAAAAGACGCTTTTTGCCTATGACGTTCAGCTAATTGTGGACGGAAAGATCTGGCAGCCGGAGGAGCATGGAGAAGAGGTTCAGATTTCTATTCAGGACGAGAACGGCGCGCTCAATTCAGATCATATCGGCGTTCTGCACGTCAAGACCAATCTGGTGAATGAAGACGGCAGCCTGTCCCAGGAGGCGCTGGCGGAGACGATCGACGCGCTGCGCGAGGACAATATCGCTTCAGAGGTAATTTCCACAAGCGCGAAGGAGGGCGTCGTTTCCTTCACCACAAAGAGCCTTTCCCCGCTTCTCGGGACGGAAAAAGCCATGCTCCAGGCCATGATCGACGACGCTCTGATCGCGGTGAGCGGCACGCTGACCGGCCGGCTGGAGGTCGCGCTGAAAAAGGACATGACCTATGAAGGCGATATCAAGATCCAGGTAGGCGACCGCAGCGTGGCGGACGATTTCGAGCTGGAGCTGAGAGCCGAAGATGCCGGAGACGACGGCATGAGCGGCAGCGGCACCACCATCGTCAACGGCAACATCACCATTTTCGGCATCAAGGTGCTGATGAACAGCATCATGATGGCTGCAAAAAAGGTGATCACGGTGCAGAACCGGTCGGATTCCACCAACGAGGCCAATCGCAGTCTGGGCGGCGAGCTGGTGTTTAATGCCAGTAAGAACGCCCCGAACGAGGCCGGCTTTGTCGTTGGAAGCAAGTCCAGCGCCGCGATCACCTCCTCCGACGATGACGACGTGTTTACCATCGAGACAAAGCAGGGCGCGAAGTCCGTCACCGTATCCACCGGCGACGGCGTGGACACCGTGAATGCCACCCTGAGCGGCGGCAAGGCGGATATCAGCACCGGCGACGGCGTGGACAGGGTCAATGTCAACATCGCGGGGAATATTGACGAGCTGCGCGTCGACGCCGGCGACGGCATGGATGAAATCAACGTCACCGACAACGGCTCGGCGAAAAACGGCATGACCGTCAACGCCGGCGCGGGGGATGACACCATCAGCGTCGACGTGCGCGACAATGCCGGCAGTATGACCGTGGATACCGGCGACGGCGGCGACGAAGTAACCGTGACCAAGGGCGATCACTACAATCTTTACAGCGTGGATTATGACCAGTACATCGCTGCCGCGGAATCCCCGAACGCGGCGACGACCGCGGTGCTGACCATCGCCGGGGCCGACCGCAGCGACCGGGTCACCATCGACGCCTCCACGGCGCTGGCCATCAAGGGCGTGGACGTGACCGGCGAGGGCGCTTCGGTGCATCTGAAGGGCGAGCTGGCCACGATCGAGAACCCCATCACCTGGATCGACGCGAACGACCATTCCAAGGGCTTCCGGCTGCACACCCAGCTGGCTTCCGAAGCCACAAAGAACGACTACACGCTGGATGTTAGCCTGGGCAACAACAACTTTACCGACAGCCTGATCAATAAGAGGCGGGTGGAGCTGTACGCCAGCGGCGAAAGATTTATCTATGACAGCGCGGATCAGGATTTCACCGACTATGTGTTCAAGACGCCGGTCAGCGGCCTGAAGAATATCATCATTTCGCGTCCAGACTCCGACGCAGACGACGGGCTGCTGCTGAGCAACGTGGTGCTCGACGCGGACGAAACCAGGGACGCGGGCGATACCATTCACGTGCACGACCTGGCTGCCACGCATATGAACGTGCTGGTCAGGGGGACAACCATCCATTTTGACGGTACGGTGAGAGCAAAGAACGTGCGCGCGGAATCCATCCAGGGCACGCAGCGCCTGGGCAAGACGTTTGCCGATTTCTTCACGGACGGCTATGATGTCGGTGACCTGGTGTCCAACCTGATCAACATCCAGGATGCCGCGACGATCAATGTGAACAAGGACGCGGACATTTTCTCGGCCGGGGACATCGCCCTGGTGGCGCGCGTGAAGCACACCGGCGGGATGCTGACTGTCCTGCCCGCATGGGTCAACCTGCTGAACATCAAGCTTGCCGACGCGAAGATCAATGTGGACAGCGGGGCGGAACTGAAAGCAGGGGGCAATGTCACCCTCGAGGCGAGAATCCAGACAAGCACCGGCTATGAGTATGACGACACAAAGAAACAGGAAAAGGCCGTCGAGGATGGGATGCCCCTGGCTGTGAACGTGATCGTCAACGAGGCTGCCGTGAAGGTGGCGAAGGGCGCGAGCATCATCGCCAGCGCGGACGTGGTGATGGAAGCGAAGAGCAGCATCAAGGCGGCCACCTACGCCACCTCCTCCACGATCCCTTCCCCGGCGGATATCGCCGTAACGGTGATCGATAACGAGGCCAAGGTCGACGTCTATGGATACGTCGCTGCAGGCCGCAGGGTGGTGGCGAATGCCGTCGGGTCCGTGAAGGATGAAAACGTGGCTACCGGCGCGTCCGACCTGTATGGCTTCGGGCTGGCCGGCGCTTATTTCGCCGTGAACGTGGTCAACCAGGATGTGAACGCCATCATCCATGACGGCGCTGTGGTAGCTGCCAGGGGCGATGTGCGCGTGGCCACACAGGCCCTGGCCGACGTGACCACAAGCGCCGTATCCAGCCCGGCGCAGATTGCGGATGAGCAGGTGAGCATCGCCGGAGGGTTTGCCAACATTTCCATGGCCCTGGGCCAGGCGGCCTGGAAAAAAATGAAGGGCTGGTTTGACAACGACAAGAAGAAGCAGGAACGGATTGAAAAGCTGCTGAAGAGCATTTCCAAGAGCGACTACAGCGTGAAGCTGATCAAAACCTCCTCTGAAAACGACGAAAAAGGCTCCGCCACGTTGACCACGAAGACCCGAAGCAACGGCGAGGTTGCAGTGATTGTCGATCCTCAGCCCCGCTCCGGCTGCAGGGTGAAATACGTGCGCTACCGCTATCTGGAGCCGGGCAGGGATAAATATACCTACGGGGACGCGGTCATCAATATGGATGACGAGGATCACCTGACCGACAGCTGGGGCTTCATCATGCCCAATGCCGATGTGGAGGTCATCGTGATCTACGACGGCGAGCCGGACGGACAGGACGGCGACGCGCCTCAGCAGCAGAAGCAGCAGAAGAACGAGGAGGAGGATGATGACTTCATCAACATCTTCAGCCTGTTCAACGACAGCCAGGACCTCGCGGGCAAAAACGCGGAGGAGGACGATGAGCTGTTCGAGCTCGACGGCGATCAGTTTGAGGTTCACACCAACTATAAGCTGGCGTTCGACGACATGGAACACGGCGCGGTGCTGACCTGGCTGACCGGCGAGGACGACAGGAGCCTGACGGAGATCTACGCCAGCGAGAAGCTGCTGCTGGTTGTGAACCCGGCAAAGGAGACGCTGCGAACCGGCGACGTCGTGAAGTACAAGCTGAAGGAGGGCGGCCTGAGCGTCATCTACATGGCTGAAAAGGATGGCAGGACCTTCATCAAAAAGGACGTTGTGCTCCCGGACAAGCAGGGAAGGTTTGTGTACACCATCCCCGAGGGCCTGCCGCAGAATACGATCCTGACGGTGCATGCCGACTTTGAGCCCGCCGACGGCGATGCCGCGGTAACGTCGGAGAACCACGATCAGGTGGTCGGCGCGCTGGCCGTGGGCGTACTGACCAACGATGGCCACGCCCTGATTGAGACAGGCTCCACAGTGACCGCCGGGGGCATCGTGGATATGCAGGGCTTTGAAACGAACCGTAACATCACCACCGCCGACGGCACGCCGGTGCAGGCCGGGTCCGCAAAGAAGAATACGGAGAACAAGCCCACCCCGATCGTGAAGACCAGCTTTGGCACCGGCGGGGCGGAGTTTGCCGTGCGGATGAACAGCAACGTGGACGGCGCGGTGACCGGCACTGTCGATAAAAAGGAAGAAGCCAACGCGTCCGCATATCATCCGGTGTTCACACTCTCGGAAACCGACGCTCCCAACGTGGATCGTGTTCTCATCTCCTATTACAGCAAGATGGACACCGATCTGATCGCCGGCTACGGCACACGCCGCACCGTCACGATCCTCCGCAACGCTGACGGGTCTTACAGCCAGGAGGGCGGCGGACCGTTCGACGCCTTCAAGGTGGAGAAAAAGGACGGCAAGGAGATCATCACCGCGAACCTCACCGGGCTGGCCATCCGGAACGGCACCACCGCGGACGTGACGAAGCTGCCGGCGCTGCGCAGAGCGGTTCCCAGGAATACCTGATCCCCAACCCGATTCAGGTCAGCTACAACGCCCTGAAGAACAAGGACAAGAGCGAGATCTCCATGGGCACGGTGGCCTACGACGGCAACCACAGCACCATTGGAAAATATTATTTCCGCGTACAGCCGAACAGGGACGCGGGCTATACCATCGACGCCTATGACGCCGGTTCCCAGACAGGGGCCAGCTCCAACAAGGCGGCGCTGTACGCCTCCTGGACGGATGCCAGCGGCAAGGTTCAGAAGACGGCACTGAAGCGTGATGATACCTGCGCCGAAAACGTGTGGTTCTTCCAGCCGACCGGCGGCAACTATGCCATCCCCGACGGCGCGGTGATCACCGTGAACGCCGTGTTCCGCGAGGACCTGCGCAAGGTGAAGACCTCCGACAGCTTCGACCCGAAGAAGGCCCACGGCACCGTATCCATGAGCGTGAGCGAAGCCAAGCGCGGCGACGAGGTGGAGCTGACGCTTACGGCCGCCGACGGGTACGCGGCCGACAAGGTGCAGGTGTCCTGGTTCGAGCCGGGCAGCGCCTCGTGGAAGACCGCCGAGAAGTCGGTTGACCCGGCAACGGGCAAGATTACGTTCACGATGCCCGAAACCTCCGATGCGGACACCAGCTACATCAGAATCACCCCTGTCTTTACCGAAAAGACCATCACGATCAAAAAGTCCGATGACATCGCCGTCAGCGAGAAGGATGGCAAGGCCTGGCCCGGCGCGCAGATCACCGTCAGCCCCTCTGAGGACAAGCTCAAGGAAGGCTACAAGGTGACCGAGGTCACCCTGACCTACAACGGCCAGCAGCATGTGTTTGCCGAGGGCGATAAGGTGACCGTGCCCGAGGAGCTGGCTGCCGGCGAAGTGGAGATCACGGCGAAGCTCGAGCCTAGGATCGTGCGGGTGGCTGACAGCCTGCGGGAGAACGGATCGCTTGCCCCGGTATCCGGCTATGTGGACCCGGGTGACAAGGTTTATGTGAAGGTGGAGCCCGATGATGGCTATCGCCTGAAGAGCGGCACGCTGAAGGCGGAAATCTATACCGGCGCGGCCAGTACCCAGCTCGTTCTGAAGAAGGACAAGGGCGGCTGGTATTTCACCATGCCTTCGGACGCGGACACGAATACCGTGGTAACGCTGGTGGGCGAATTTGAGCCCGGCAGCGAGGGCCTGGACAACAGCGTGGGCGCGGCCGCGGCCATCGGCGTACTGAATGCCGATAACGATGTGGAGATCAAGGGCGGCATTGTCAGCGCCGCGGGCGGCTACAGCATGGCTGCCCTGTCCGTGGGCGGCAAGGCCCACACCGTGGCGAAGGCAGGCTACAGCAAGGCGGACATGGGCGTCGCCGGAGCGCTGGCCGTGCAGGTTGGCTCCGTGGACACCAGCCTGGCCATCCGTAAGGATGAGAACGGCTCCATCACCCTGGACAAGGGCGCGGTCTTCATGCTTGCCAAGGGCAAGCATGAGTATAAGACCGTCGGCGACGCGAAGGGTGAGAAGGACGCCGCCGAAGCAGGCAAAACCGGCGTAGGCGCGGGCATCGCGGTCGCGGTGGACAGCCTGAACGTCACCGGCGTGATTGAGGACGGCGTGAAGCTGGTCCATTATACGGCGGCGGATAATACAAAGAAAATCCCGACGGTCACCGGCATCACCATGAACATCGGCCAGAAGCACAAGGACGAGGTGACCGCGAAGGCCGGCGCCGCGGGCGGCTCGGCCTATGTGCCGGTGGCGGCGGTGGATGTGTACAACGCGGACGTGCTGGCCAGGCAGGGAAAGCTGGATCTGAGCAAGCTGCAGGAGACGATCAGGAATAAAACGGATCGGACCGCGGACGATGAACTGATCCTGCAGGGGATCCTGCCGGTGGCCGGCAAGGTTAAGCTCAAGGCCAGCGACGCCTCGGCGAAAGCGGAGTACAACCATATGGTTACGGCGGATGCCTCCGCCAGGGGCGGCGCCACCGCCATCGGCGGCGCGTTCATCGTCACCTGGATCGCGGATCAGGCCAGGGCAATTCTGAACCAGAGCATAAACGCCGCCAAGGCCGTAAGCGTTACCGCCTCCTCGGACAATTCCCTGAAGGCGACAGCGACCGCCGCGGTGTCCGGAGGCGTGGAGGGCAAGAAGGACGGGAAGAGCGGCAAGGGCGGCGCGGACAAGCAGGCGGACGGTCTGCTGGGCGGCGCGGGCGGCATCGCCGGGAAGTACGGCAAGCAGGACGGCTCGAAGATCCAGAATGACGCCAAGGGACGCCAGCAGGCCGAGACCGCCGAGAGCACCCTGACCGGCGCGGGCGCCTTCGTGCTGAATATACAGAAGAATATATCCCGGGCGGAGATCATGGACAGGGTGGATCTGATCACCCGGGACAAGCTGGAGGTCAAGTCCCAGAACCGCACGGACGCGACCATCAGAGCGGATTCCTCGGCCACAAAGTCGGACACCGGCGTGGGCATTGGCATTGCCATTAACATCGTGAAGATGGATAACATCGCCCGCATCGGCACCGGCTACACAGAGGCCAGGGAGCTGGAGCTGGCGGCGGAGATCGCCAAGGCCCCCGCAAAGATGGGCACCCGTACCGTTCAGCAGAACACGTCCAGTCTGCGCACCGCGATGCAGAAGGAGATCGCGGAGGCCATCACCGGGCTGATTCCTGAAAAGTACACCAAGCTCGCCGGCGTGGAAATTACGACGAAGGTCGTCTCCAAATTCTCCGGCACCTTCACCGCCAAGCTGTTTGAGGACATGGGGCTTGACAAGCTGATTGCCCTGTCGGGCGGCGAAAGCGTGGACCAGGGCTTCGTCAACGCCGGCGAGGTGATTGTGGAGCGGCTGAAGAAGTTCCCGATGTCACTGGTCGCGCCGCTGGCCACAGTGTTCTCCGAGGCGGTGGAGACCGGCGAGTCCATGCAGAACGCCGAATGGTGGGAGACCACGCTGGAGGATGTATTGAAGACCGTCACCGCGGAATACGCGGGCGACGGCTGGCAAGCTCTGAAGAAAGATATCCTGGAGCAGAGCTCCAGTGCGATTCTGGGCAATGCCCTGGATATGGTGGCTGGCAAGTTCTCCGGCAAGGGCTGGGACGCTTCCACGCTGAAGACGAACATGAAGGAAGCCTTCGCCAGGGCCATGGGCGGTTTCGTGGATCAGATGATCGAAACCACCATCAACAAGCTGGGCGACCGGATCCCGCTGCTGACCCAGGCCAATGTGGAGCGCGTGAAGGAACTGAAGAAGGCGCTCAAAGAGAAGACCATGGATCAGCTTCGCGGCGATCTGTGGACGGATATCACCAAAACCTTCCGCGAGCAGGTCTACGACTACGAGAAGTATCTGATCAAGTACGCCGACGGCGATTTCGTGACCAACGCCAAGAATGAGCTGAAGGCGTGCCTGAAGGAATCCACCGTGGTCATGACCAATGAATTCCTGGATCAGCTGGCCGGACAGCTGGATGTGCGCTTCGAGAAGGAGCCGAAGACGGACCGGCACATCATCTCCACCCAGGCGATCTCCGGTGCCGGCGCGAAAATGAACAGCGGCGCGGGCAGCCTGGCCATCAGCGTGGCGAACCTGACCACCACCGCCGAAATCGCGGACAGCGCCAGCGGCGTGAACATCACCGGCGACGGCATGCTCTCGGTGAAAGCCGCGGAGCTGCGCCGCATCCGCACCCACGCCACCGCGTCGGTGGACGCCCGGGGCGAGGCGGACAACGATCTGGGCGCGGGCAAAACCGAGGACAGCGAGACCGGCGGCGGCGCGGCCGCGCGCAAGACGGCCACCTATCAGGACAAGGTGACGGTCACCACCGGCGTGGGCGGCAGCGCTCACTTCGAGACCGGCGACACCGAGGACGACCTGATGGTGATGCTGGACGTGGAGGAGGGCTATACCCTGAAGGAGGGCGACGAAATCCCCATCTCCTTCAAGGACAAGGGTTCTGAGGACGAGGACCAGGCAAAAGCCGTGATCCTCAAACGGGGCGACAGCTTCTATATCGAGCCCATGAAGGAAATCAAGGATTTCGATAAGTCCTATCAGAATGCCGACATCAAGGACCTGCTGATCAACATCGAAGTGGAGTTCGACGAGGTGCTCCACAAGGTCGTCAAGCCCGGGATCAGGGATGCCGCCGGCGCGAAGGAACTGGATGCTTCCGCCCTGACGGTGAGCGTCGAGGGCCGGGAGGAAAAGGATGGCGGCACCACGGCCCGGGTCG
>CAMVBO010000047.1 GCA_947165745.1 uncultured Clostridia bacterium
CGAGGTCTGGTGGCTGGAGACCATCGGCGGCCACCACTGGATGGCCCGCCGGGTGCCGGACGACCGGGTGGTGATCGCCCCGAACCAGTTTGGCATGGACGCCTTTGACCTGGAGGACGCCTTCGGCGCGAAGAAGGCCCACCTGTGCTCGGCGGATCTGCGCGAGTTCATCGCCGAAAACCACCTGGACCTCAACCAGAACGGCGCCTTCAACCCCCGGGACGTGTTCGGCTCACGCACCGATATGGATCACATCTACAACACGCCCCGCGCCTGGTTCATGGGCCGCTGGCTGACGCCCCGCAGCCATCGCTGGGAGGGCCCCGACGCCGAGTTCACCCCGGAGAGCGACGACATCCCGTGGTCGCTGGTGCCGGACCGCAAGCTGGCCGCGGAGGACGTGAAATACCTGCTCTCCGGCCACTTCCAGGGCACGCCCTACAACCCCTATTCCAGCCAGGATACCGGCAAACGGGGCATGTATCGCTCCATCGGCATCAACCGCACCGGCGTCACCTCCATCTGCCAGATTCGCCCGGACGCGCCGCAGGCCATCCGGGGCGTGGAGTGGATCTGCTTTGGCTCCACTACTTTCGACGCCATGCTGCCGGTGTACACCAACGTGCCCGCCATGCCCGGGTACCTGAGCGCGGTGACGCTGGACACCTCCACCGGGAACTTCTACTGGGGCAGCCGGCTGATCGCCGCGCTGGCGGACTCCAACTACGCCAGCAGTATCCAGCACATCGAGCGCTATCAGAGCGCGGTGGCCACGAAGGGCCGCCAGCTGATCCTGGAGTACGACAGGAAGATGGCCGACAGCGGCGACTTCTCCCTGGCGCAGGAGGCCAACGGGAAGCTGTGCGCCATGGCAAAGGAGGAGACCATCAGCACGCTGAACAAGGTGCTGCTGGACGCGACCCAAAACATGAAGAACGGCTATAACCGGGCGGACAACTGATCGTCCCGGGACATCGGCGGGGCAGGCGCGGGCGCGTCTGTCCCGCTTTCACACAATCCCACTTGAAATTTGACAAAAATATGATATACTGATAGTTGCATCGGACGACCGCCAGCGCGCGGCGGCAGGGGAGGCGACGGCATGACGGATACCCAGAAGATCATACTGATCGCCCTCGTCGCGCTGGGCGCCGTGTGCCTGCTGGTGGGCTTTACCCTTTCCCACTATATCGGGGGCTTCATTCGCCATGTGGAGGAGGAAGCCAGGGAAGAGGATGAAGCCCGCAAAGCGGAACAGGCAGAGCGTCCGCGGGAAAACACATAGCAATCAGGAGCGAACCCAATGATTACAGCCGTATCACTGAACCCCAGCATTGATCGCACGCTGACGGTGGACAATTTCACGCCCGGCGGACTGAACCGCATCGTCGCCCGGGGCGACAACGCCGCCGGCAAGGGCATCAACGTGGCGCTGACCGTCTCCGGCCTGGGCCTGGACGCCGAGTGCGTCGGCTTCATGTACCGCGACAGCGCGCCGCTGTTTGAAAAGCGGCTGACGCTGAATTCCACCGCCTATGACTTCATCTGGTGCGAAGGCTGCGCCAGGACGAATATAAAGGTGTTTGACCGGACCGCCGGCGTCATCACGGAGCTGAACGAAAACGGCCATCCCGTCGAGGAAGAGAAGCTGGAAGAAATGGTGGAGCTGGTGGCGCGACACGCCGACGCCAGCGACTATCTGATCCTCTCCGGCTCCACGCCGCCGGGCTGTCCCCAGGACTACTACCGCACGCTGATCAACGCGGTGGAGGGGCTGGGCTGCCGCTGCGTGCTGGACGCGGACGGCGAGCGGCTCAAGTACGGCCTGGAGGCCCGTCCCTTTATGATCAAGCCCAACCGCTATGAGCTGGAGGGCGTGACCGGCGGCCGGCTGACCAGCATCGACGAGGTCAAGCGCGCGGCGCTTCGCTATATCGACATGGGCGTCGAGGTGGTGGCCGTGTCGCTGGGCGCGGACGGCGCGCTGATCACCGACGGCAGCGCGGCGCTCTACGCGCCCCGCATGAACATCGAGGTGAAGGGCACCGTGGGCGCCGGAGACGCCATGGTGGCGGGACTGGTGGCCGGCTTCATGGCGGACAGCGACCTGGAGGAGGCCTTCCGCATGGGCGTGGCCTGCGCCAGCACCCGCTGCATGACCGAGGGCTACAAGGCCATCGACAAAACGGTCTATAAGGCCTTTCTGGACATGGTGAAGATCGAGAGGGTATAGCGTGCTTTCCAACTGGAAGGGGCCCCTGTCCATCGGGGAAGTCCAAACAAAAAACCGACGTCGGTTTATTAGCAGCCTCGTACAGCGCCTCTACAGGCGCTCGGGCTTCAGCGCCCTGCCGATGATCGCCCTGGGTTTCCTGGGCATCATTCTGCTGGGCAGTTTGCTGTTGACCCTGCCGGTCGCCTCCGCTACGGGCGTTCGCGTGCCCTGGTTCGACACGCTGTTCACCGCCACCAGCGCCGTGTGCGTCACGGGCCTGGTGGTTCAGGACACCGGCACCGCCTACTCCACCTTTGGACACGTGGTGCTGCTGGTGCTGATCCAGATCGGCGGCCTGGGCTTTATGACGTTTGCCACGATGCTCTTTCGAGTCATCGGGCGGAGCGCCTCCATGCGCGAACGCATGATCATGCAGGACTCCCTGAACGAGGACAACATGGGCGGCGTGGTGCAGCTGATCTCCTGGGTGGCGCGCAGCGCCTTTACCGTGGAGCTGGTCGGCGCGCTTCTGTTTGCCATTCGCCTCGTTCCCATGTATGGGCCGGGGAAGGGCGCGTTCTTCGCGGTGTTTCACGCGGTTTCCGCCTTTTGCAACGCCGGGTTTGACCTGTTCGGCGGCGGGCAGAGCCTGACGGGCTTTACGGGCGACGCGCTGATGAACCTGACGGCGGTGGCCCTGGTGGTGATCGGCGGCCTGGGCTTCGGCGCGCTGCATGACATGCTGAAAAAGCGCAGCTTCCGACGCTTCCGCCTGCACACCAAGCTGGTGCTGGTCAGCTATTTTTCGCTGCTTCTGGGCGGCATGCTGATCGTGCTGGCACTGGAGTGGAACAACCCCGGCACGCTGGGCCCGCTCTCCGTGAAGGACAAGCTGCTGGCGGCGCTGTTTCAGTCGGTGACGCTGCGCACGGCGGGCTTCAACACCGTGAACCAGGCGGCCCTGCGGGACTGCACGAAGCTGATCGGCGGCTTTTTGATGCTGATCGGCGCGGCACCGGCCTCCACCGGCGGCGGCATCAAGGTGACCACGCTGGCCATCCTCGTGCTGACGGTGCGCATGGTGGCCCGGGGCGAGAGCAGCATCGTGGTGTTCGAGCGCCGCATCGACCGGGAGCTGATCCAGCGCACCATCGCCATCACGTTCATCGCCATCGCCGTGGCCTTTGTGGACGTGTGCGCACTGTCCATACTCCAGCCCGGCGCGGATTTCCTGGATCTGTACTATGAATGTGTGTCCGCCGTGGGCACGGTGGGCATCTCCGCCATAGGCTCCGCCAACCTGGTGCCCCTGGCGCGGATATTGATCATCATTACCATGTATATCGGGCGCATCGGCCCGCTGACCATGGCACTGCTGTTCATGCGCCGACAGAGCCGCAGCAAGGAGCTGCTGCGCTATCCCGAGGACCGGGTGATGATCGGTTAACGGCGCTTTCAACTTCTCAATCGGAGGTTTCCAATATGGCCAACAAGAACAAGCGCAACAAGCAGTTTATCGTGGTGGGCCTTGGCCGCTTTGGCACCGCCATCGCCGAGACCCTGTGCCAGGACGGCTACGAGGTGCTGGGCGTGGATCGGCGCATCGACGTGGTGGAGGATCTGCGCGACTCGTTGACCCACACCGTGCAGATGGACGCCATGGACCGTGACGCGCTTTCCGCGCTGGGCATTCCGGATTTCGACGTGGCGTTCGTCACCATGGGCTCGGACATTCGCGCCAGCGGCACCATCGTGATGAGCCTCAAGGAGCTGGGCTGTCAGCGGGTCATTGCCAAGGCGCAGGATGAATTCCACGGCCGGATGTTGGAAAAGCTGGGCGCGGACCAGGTTTTGTTTCCTGAGCGGGATATGGGCCGCCGGGTGGCGCATAACCTTGTATCGGGCGACATCATCGACTTCCTGGAGCTGTCCAACGAATACTCCATGGCGGAGATTCGCCCGAAGCCGGAGTGGGTGGGCAAGACGCTGATGTCCCTGGCCATGCGCAGCAAGCTGGGCATCAACGTGGTGGCCATCCGCACCGGCGACGCGCTGAACGCCATGCCCATGCCGGACACCGTGCTCAAGGAGGAGGACGTGCTGCTGGTGGTGGTGAAGGACGAGACGCTGGCGAGGCTGAACCGAAAATAGCCGGGCGCTGCCGCCCGGAGCAAGGGCGGTGCTTTTATGGACGAGACGCGCTCAAATCCCGTCGGCTGCATACTGATCGACGACCCCATGTCCGGAGAGAGGCTTCTTTCCGGACTTTCTTTGCCCCCGCGCGTTCGCGCCTTTCCCTGCGAATGGCGGGCGGAAAGCGAGTTCATGCCCGCGCTTCAAACCCTGCTGCAGCGGGTTCGCAAGGAGTTTTGCGGGGCGGCCATACTGGCCTTCGGCGCGGGCTGCATGGCGGCGCTGGCGCTGGCGGAACAGCTGCCGGTGGAGCGGCTGGCGCTGGTGGAACCGGACTCCTGCCAGCGGCGCATGGGCGTTCCGGCCAGGCGTGTCGCTGGCTTTGCCATGCGCAACCTGGCGCTCTGCGTGTCCGACGCGCTGGTCACGGCGTCGCCGCCCGCGCGCCTTGCTCAGCGGATCGCCCGGGGCATCGGCGTACATGGGCGCTCCGCGCTCTTGTACTCGCCGGGCGAAAGCGGGCCTGAATTGTATATAAACCGTGAAAAATTCGCAAATGATGCGGTAACCGGGTTTTTACTGGACGGAGTTTTTCCAAAAGAACTTGCGCAAAATCCGGAAATGTGTATAATATACGGGTAAGCATATTTTTGGGTATACATGCCCTGGATGGAGAGGAAGATTGTTATGAGACACGCGACTCTGCGCCTGACCGGCCTTATGATCGTACTGATGCTGGTGCTGACCGGCTGCAACCTGATCGGCGTCGACCAAATGAAGCAGCTGGATCAGGACTTTGCCGCCCTGAAGAAGCAGTACTCCAGCGTGGTCGCCACCTATGACGGCGGCGAGATCACCCAGGAGGACGTGATGGGCTCCTTCAATTCCCAGTATTCCTACATGAGCCAGATGTACAGTATGTACGGCCTGAACATGAGCCCCGACGCCGTCACCGACATCGAAAAGTCTGTGGTGGAGAACGCCGTGCAGAACATCGCCATCGCCAAGCAGCTGGACAGCCGGGGCCTTAAGCTGGACGCGGACAAGGTCGCCGAGCTGGAGGCCGAGGCCGAGGAGCACTATCAGGAGGCCTATGAGGCCGTCGCTTCCAGCGCCACCGGCAAGACCGAGGAGCTGAAGGCCAAGCAGATCGAGTACAGCCTGTACACCATCGGCTACACCAAGGAATCCCTTAAGGAGATGGAGACAGCCACCGCCAACTATGAGCTGATCGAGCAGACTGTGCGCGACGAGGTTGCCGAGGTAACGGACGACGAGCTGCAGGCCGCCTACGACGAGCAGGTGTCCAGCGATGAGGAGACCTACGCCAACTCTCCTTCCAGCTTCGAGAGCGCCATGTCCTCCGACAGCAGCGTGGTCTGCTGGATGCCCGAGGGCTATCGCACCGTAAAGCACATCCTCGTCAAGCCCGAGGACGAGGTGCTGACCGCCGTGAACACCGCCCGCAGCGCCGTGACCAGCGCTGAAAGCACGCTGGAGGATCTGCGCAGCGAACTGGACGCCCTGAACGACGAGGACGCCGAGGACGCGGCGGAAGAGGCCGCCGAAGACGCCGAGGCCACCGAGGCGCCCCGCACGGCCGAGGATATCCAGGCGGAGATCGAGACCGCTGAGAAGGACCTGGAGACCGCCAAGGCCGACGCGCAGAAGGCCGAGGCCGATTGCCTGGCTTCCGTGCAGGACAAGCTGGACGAGATCTACGAGAAGATCAATAACGGCGAGGACTTCAACGCCCTGATCGAGGAGTACGGCGAGGATCCCGGCATGCAGAACGAGCCCACCAAGACCCGCGGCTACTATGTCAGCAGCGCTTCCACTACCCGGGACAAGCACTTCACCGAGGGCGCGATGGCGCTGGAAAAGGTCGGCGACGTGTCCCAGACTCCGGTCATCAGCTCCAGCGGCGTGCACATCATCCGCTATGAGAGCGACGTGACCCCCGGCGCGGTGGCGCTGGCGGACGTGCATGACGCCCTGTATGACAAGACCCTTGAGAGCATGAAGGACGAGCACTTCGACAGCGAACTGAAAGCCTGGACCGAGGCTTTGAAGCCGGTATACACCATTGAGAACTTCAAGCTCACGAACGAATAAATCCGCATGAATAAGGGGACGCCGCGATTGATCGCGGCGTCCCCTTTTCATGCCTTCATTTTTCCTTGTAGTACAGCATGCAGTGGCAGTAGCCCTCGTATTCCGGATCGGCAATCTGGTCCCGGAACTCCTTGCACATGCACTTGTTCTCTGGCGTGCGGGCCAGGCGGCAGGGGCAGTAGCCCCCGGTGCGCTTCAGACCTTCCTTGATGGTGTTGACGACCTCCTGGTCCTCGTTGAATCGAATCTTCATGGCGTTCCCTCCCGACGGCTCGGTCGCGTACAGTCTCATTTTTCCGCCAGCACCGTCGAATTATGCGGTGCTGACATCATTATACAGGCAAAGCGCCGGAATGTAAACCGCGATTTGCGTCGGCGCTCATGCGCATAAAACGCCCCGATTCGCGCAAACTACGCACACAACTTGAAGTATGTGCCGCTGAAAGCAGTTTCAGCCAGTTTGAGCTTATTGGAGGCGTTTTATATGAGAGCAACAGGCATTGTCAGGCGTATCGACGAACTGGGGCGCGTGGTCATCCCCAAGGAAATTCGCAGGACGCTGAGGATTCGGGAGGGGGACCCGCTGGAGATATTTACCGACCACGACGGGGAAGTGGTGCTGAAAAAGTATTCGCCCATCGGCGAAATCGCATCCATCGCCAAGGACTACACCGACAGCCTGTATCGCACGCTGGGCCATGTGGCGCTGATCAGCGATCGGGACGCCATCGTTTCCAGCTCCGGCGCGGCGAAGCGAGAATATGTGGAAAAGGCGCTAAGCCCGGAGGCGGACCAGATATTACAGGGGCGACAGCTGGTGACGCTGAACCTGTCGGCGGGTATGAAGATGATCCCCATGACCCAGGACGACCGGCCGGAGGTCTATTCCGCGCAGATCATCGCGCCGATCCTGGCCGACGGGGAGATCGTCGGCGGGCTGATGCTGCTCAGCCGGGAATCCGGGTTGCAGATGACCAATGTGGACCAGAAGGTGGCTGAGACCACTGCCAACATCATCGGCCGGCAGATGGAACAGTAATCCTTGCCACGCAGGCGGCTTATGTGTTATAATACCTCCCGGAATTTTATGCTTTCGGGAGGCGCGCATGGGCGTGATTACGGTGATCGGCACGGGTTGGAAGGCCGGACAGTTGACATTGGAAGCGGCTGAGGCGCTGCGCTCAGGCGCGCGCGTGATGCTGCATACCGCGCGCTGCGGCTGTGCGGCCTGGCTGGACGGCCAGGGGATCGCCTGGGAGTCGCTGGACGCGCTGTATGAGACCTGCGAGGATTTTGACGAGCACGCGCTGGCCGCCGCAAAAGCCGTGCTTGAAGCGGGCGCGGCTGGGGATGTGGCCTATTGCGTGGCGGATATCCGCGACCGCACGGTGCCGCGCATCCTCGAGGCCGGCGGGGCCAATTTCCGCGTGATCGCGGGGCCGCCTGTGGAAGGCGCGCTGCTGGCGCTGCTGACCGGCCAGACGCGCTCGGTGGAGGCCTCCGACTGGGAGGACTTCAGCCTGACTGCCCGGGAGCACTGCCTGATCCGGGAGCTGGAGAACCGGGAGCTGGCGGCTGAGGTCAAGCTTCGACTGATGGAGGTCTATCCGGAGGAGACGGACGTGTGGCTGATGAACGGCGGCGAAGCGCCGGTGAAGCTGCCGCTGTACAAGCTGGATCGGGCCGAGCGATACGACCACATGACCTGCGCGCTGGTGCGCGCGGAGCGGGAGATCACGGCGCTGGAGCGCTATGACTTTGAACATCTCAACGAGATCATGCGCATCCTGTGCGGCCCCGGCGGCTGTCCCTGGGACCGGGCGCAGACCCACGAGAGTCTCCGCACCTGCATGCTGGAGGAGGCTTATGAGGTGATCGACGCCATCGACGAGGGCGACACCGATCACCTGTACGACGAGCTGGGCGACGTGCTGATGCAGGTGGCGATCCACGCGGAGCTGGCCAGGCGTCATGGCGAATTCGACATCACCGACGTCACCACCGCCATCTGCGAAAAGATGATCTCACGCCACACCCACATCTTCGGCGACGACCCGGCCGTGGACGCCGATCAGGTGCTGGACCTGTGGACCCGGAACAAGATGGCCGAGCGCGGCCAGCACGCCCGGTGGGAGGCCATGGAGGACATCACCCGGGCACTGCCCGCCACGTTGCGGGCCGTGAAGGTGCTCAAACGCGCCGCCGAGGGCGGCCTTCGGGACGAGGACGCGGCGGAGCTGGCAGGTCGATGCGCGCGCAAGCTTGCCCATCTGCCGACAGAAGCGAACGCAGAGGCCTGGCTGGGGGAGGTGCTGATGGGCATTTGCGGCGTCGCCCGGCTTTTGAAGCTGGATCCGGAGCTGGCGCTCAACGCCGCCGTGAAGCTGTTTATCGAAAGATTCGGCCAAATTGAGTCAAAAATCGCTGAAAACGGCGGAAACACCGAAGATTTGCCCTTGGAAACGTTGAGAGAATATTGGGATTTGGTAAAATTGTGCTGAAATCCAAAAAATAAGCA
>CAMVBO010000048.1 GCA_947165745.1 uncultured Clostridia bacterium
CAGGCTGTCGGAGAAAAGAGGCTTGGCCATGATGGCGTCCACGCCGCCGGTCTGGACCTCGTCCTCGATGATGTCCCAGCTGTAACCGGTCAGCATGATGATCGCCGTGTCACCGCCGTCGAAGGCGCGCAACTGGCGCACCAGCTCCAAGCCGTTCAGCTCGGGCATCTTGTAGTCGGTCAGCACCAGCGAGAAGGCCCTGCCGGCGTCATGGGCCGCGCGAATGCGGCGGATGGCCTCGACGGGGTCGGTGGAGGTCTCCGACGCGATGCCCAGGCTGTTCAGCACCACTTGGGTGTGCTCGCAAGCGATCTCATCGTCGTCCACCACAAAGGCGGTCAGCCCCTGAGGCAGCGCCAGCCCGTGCTCGGCGGGCGCGCTGCGCCCGGAGGCCTTCAGCGTGACGGTCACGGTGAAGGTGGAGCCCACGCCCTTCTTGCTCTTGACGTCGATCTCGCCGTTCATCATTTCGACGAAGTTCTTGGTGATGGACATGCCCAGTCCGCTGCCGCCATAGCGATTGGTGCTGGTGGCGTCCTCCTGGGAGAAGGCCTCGAACAGCTTGGGGATGAACGCCTCGTCCATGCCGATACCCGTGTCCTTCATGGTAAAACGCAGCGTACACATGCCCTCAAAGCTGGCCGTCTGCTCCACGGTGAGGGTCACCTCGCCGGGCGTGTCCGTGAACTTCACGGAATTGCCCAGGATGTTGATCAGCACCTGCTTCAGCTTCATGTCGTCGCCGTAGTAGTAATCGCTGACGTTGCCGACGATCTGGCACTCATAGCGCAGCCCCTTGTCCTGGCACTGGCCGTTGATGATGATGTTGATCTGGTCGAGGAACTCCCGGAAGGAGAATTCCTCGTTCTTCAGCACCATTCGACCGGACTCGATGCGGCTCATGTCCAGTATGTCGTTGATGAGCCCCAGCAGGTGCCGGGCGCTGGCGCCGATCTTCTCCAGGTGCTCCCGGGTCCTCGGCGTCAGGTCCGGATCCCGCAGCGCGATGTTGTCCAGGCCGATGATGGCGTTCAAGGGCGTGCGAATCTCGTGGCTCATGTTGGACAGGAAGCTGGTCTTGGCACGGCTGCTCTCCTCCGCCAGGGCCTTTTCCACCTCCACCTGCTTTTCGCGCTTCTGCATATGGGTATAGATGTCCAGAAGGATCATCAGCGCGGACACGATCAGCGCGATCTGGATCAGGCTGCTGCGCTCCAGGGTGGCGTCCACTTTGCTCAGCGTGTCCTCCAGATAGGCGAAGGCGGGCTTTGTGGCCCCGGAGGTCACATCCACGCCCGCCTCCTCCAGCTGACCGACATAGTAGGCCTGGATCGGCTCGATGGAGCGCTTCACGGAGGCCTCCGTGGACTGGCGCATCCAGACGCTGGAGGTGAATATGATCAGCCCCAGCAGCACCACCCAGGCCACGATGGAGCGGCCCATGCGCCGCTGATTGTCCCGCCGCAGGATCAGCCGGAACACCACGAAGCCCAGGATGCCCCAGGCCGCGAGGATCAGGTAGGACTCGGTGGACAGGGTCTTGACCGAGGTCAGGTTGGGAATCAGGAACTCCAGCGCAAACAGCACGGACACGCCCAGGCCCAGGATGCCGACAGTCATCATTCGCCGGCTGCCCTCCTGCCGGGCGACCTTCCACGCGGAGGCCGAGGTGAAGGCATAGGCGATGGTCGCGCCGACGGTGGTCACGTCCACGATCCAGCTGATGGCGGTCCTGCCGAAGAAGGGCAGCGCCACCGATGCCGCCAGGATGAGCAGTATGGCATGCTTCGGCACGCTATGCTCGTCCAACTCGCCCACCCAGCCGCTGAGCATGCCGTCCTCCGACAGCGCCCGCAGCAGGCGGCTCAGGGCGATGGTGTTGCCCACCAGGCCCGTGAGTATGGCACAGAGCGCGGCCACGCCCAGCAGCGCCGAGCCCGCGGGGCCCATGGCGGCGCGTGCCGCGAAGAAGACGGGCTGGGAGGCAACGCCGGAAAACTCGCCCAAGCGGCTGACGTAATCCGTCCAGCCTGCGACGCCCTCGGGCTGCGCGGACGCGGCCATCACTCCCAGGGCGATGTAGGCGACCGCGGCGGTGACAAGGGCCGCAGCCATCACGCCGAAGGCGCGCTTCAGCGGGAATTTCGTCTCTCCGGCAGAGTGGGAAATGGACTCAAAGCCCACGAAAGCCCAGGGCGCCAGCGCAAATATGGTGAAGGTGCCGCCCACAGGGGTGTGCTCCGGCGCGAAGGCCGGGGCGAGGTCAGCGCCGCCGCGGGTGACGGCGGCGATGAAGCAGGCCGCCACGCCAGCCAGCAGGAGTATCGCGCTGACGACCTGGACCCGCACCGCGAGGCTCCTGCGCAGGCAGAACAGCGCGGCCACGACCAGCGAGGCAATGGCCAGTAGGATCTCTCCCATATAGATGTGGAAGCCTGCGATCTCATAGTCAAAGCCAAACTGGAACGCGCCGCCCAGCAGCGTGCGGGCAATCAGCGGCAGCGCCGTGGCATTGGCCCAGATGATGGCGACATAGGTCAGAATCAAAAACCAGGCGCTCAAAAAGCCGTGGTCATAGCCAAAACACCGCTTGGTGTAACTGTAAGTGCCACCGCCGTCGGGAAAGCGGTTCATCAGGTAGTGATAGCTTGCGCCCAGGATCAGCATTACCAGCGCGCCGATGGCGATGCCCAGGGCCGTGCCTGCGGGGCCCGCGATGGGCAAGAAGGTGGTCCCGGGCATAACAAAGGCGCCCCAGCCCACACTGCACCCAAATGCCAGTGCCCAGGCGCCCAGGGTGGACAGGTAGGGGGCGGCCTTATGCCCGTCCCTGTTGACAGACGTTTGATTCATGTGATGAATCAGGCTCCTTTCGCCGGAGGACCGGCGGTGGTTCATTGCTCCTCGTACTGGCGGATGCCCTCCGCCGTCAGGCGATACTGCCCGGCCAGCCGGTCGAGCCTCTGCCTCACCTGATCGTCGGTCATGCCGCGGGAATTGCCGGGGCGATACTCCTCGGCGATTTCAGAGGCCATGTCGGAAAGCTTTTTCAGCCCCAGGTTGCCGCACACGCCCTTGGCCGCGTGGGCCGTCTCGAACAACCGGGTCGGGTCCATGGTCTGGCCCGCCTCCAGCAGCTGCTCCACGACGCCGTTGTGCGTCAGCTTGCGGATATGCTTGTCGACCAGCTTTTCCACGCGAAGCACCCGCAGCGCCTGGTCATAGTCCCCGCCGATGGTTTGATAGAGTTCCTTGAGGGTCATTAAGGTCTTCCCCTTTCAACAGTCATTTCCTTTTCGATCAGCGCCTCGAACGCCTCTGCCGGCAGCGGGCGGGAGAAGTAATAGCCCTGCACCAGGTCGCATCCCGCGTCCTTCAGCAGCTTGAGCTGTCCCCCGGTTTCCACGCCTTCGGCCACGACGCGCAGCTTCAAATACCGGGCGATGTCCAGAATCAGCTTCACCAGCCTTAAATCCGTTTCGCTGGATTCGATGTTGCGGACAAACTTCATGTCCATCTTCAGCACGTCGATGGGCATGCCGGAGAGCATGTTCAGCGACGAATAGCCGGAGCCGAAGTCGTCCATCTCGATTTCAAAGCCCAGCTGGCGCAGATCCCGCACCGTCTCCAGCAGATCGCTGGCGTTTTCGGTGTAGGCGGACTCGGTGACCTCCAGCTTCAAATCCTTGAAGTCCAGCCCGTTTTCTTCGATGATCCGGGCCAGCCGATCCACCAGCGTCGGGTCAAACACGTCTGCCCGGGACAGGTTCACGGACACGGGCAGCTTGAATCCATACTTTTCCTGCCAGCGGACGACCTGGCCGGCGGCCTCCCGCCAGACGAAGCTGTCCACCACGCTGATCAGGCCGTTGCCCTCAAACAGCGGCACAAAACTGCCGGGGACGATCATGCCCAGCTCCGGGTGCTTCCAGCGGATCAGCGCCTCGGCGCTGCTTAGCCTGGGCGGGTCGCACTGGATATCGTATTTGGGCTGATAGTAAACCGTCAGCTGCCGCTTCTCCACCGCGGCGCGCAAGTCGTTCAGCAGCCGGTGGTTCATAAGCTCCCGCTTGCGCATGTCCTCGTCGTAGATCATCAGCGGGTTCTGATAGTCGCCCCGGGCCATGTTGCAGGCCGCCCGGGCACAGTCGAACAGCAGCACCGGATCTCCGCCCTCCTGCCAGGGCTTCACGCCCATGCGCAGGTGAACCGACACGTTGGGCGATATGCCGTTGACCTTGCCCTGGACGCGATCCAGCAGGGCCTGGTAATCCTCCTGCGGCTCGCAGTAGATGGCGAACCGGTCCCCCTCGAAGCGACTGGCGATGCCCTTGACCTCCGAGAGGAACGCGCGGATCTCCGCGCCGATCACCCGGATGACCCCGTCGCCGTACTCCCGCCCGTTGACGGCGTTGATGGTGTGGAACTGCTCAATGTTCATCACAATGGCGTCCATGTGCAGCCGGGGGGAATACTGGAAGAGCCGGTTGGCGTATTCAAAGAAGAAATTGCGGCTGTACAGCAGGGTGATCCGGTCGTGCTCGGCGGCGGAAATCAGCTGCCGTCCCTCGCTGAGCTCGATGATCCTGGCCACGCGGGCGGTGATGATTTCCGGCACGTCGAACGGCTTGGTGATAAAGTCGGAAGCGCCGAGCTGCAGGGCCCGCAGCTCCGCATTCTTTTCCGCCGTCAGCACGATGATGGGAATGTGGTTCAGCTGCTCGTCCGCGTTCACCCGCTTCAACACCTCAAAGCCGTCCAGCACCGGCATCATCAGATCCAGGAGCACCACCGACAGCCGGTCCGCGTGGCTTTCGATCTGCTCGAGCGCCTCGGCGCCGTTTTTCGCGTAGATGACCTCATAGTCGTCCTCAAGGGTTACGCCAAGGGCGTCCCGGTTGATCTCCTGGTCGTCCACCACAAGCACCAGCTTCGGCCCCTGTATTTGCTTGGATTGGATCATTTACGTCAATCCTCTTTTCCCTTACCATTGTTCATCCATCTGCCCAGGGCGGCGTAGAGCTTGTCCGCGTCCACGGGCTTGACCAGGTGGTCGTTCATGCCCGCTTCCAGGGAGTTCTGCACGTCGCTCTCATAAGCGTTGGCGGTCAGGGCGATGATGGGCACTGTCCGCGCGTCCGCTCTGTCCAGCGCGCGAATCCGGCGTGCCGCCTCCATGCCGTCCATTTCCGGCATGCGCAGATCCATCAGGATCGCGTCGTAATAATGCATTTCAGACTTTTCGAACGTTTCGACGGCGGCCTTCCCGTTGCCGGCGGTGTCGCTCTCCACGTCCTCCAGCTCCAACAGGTCGGAGACGATCTCGGCGTTCTCGGCCATGTCGTCCACCACCAGCACGCGGCGGCCCCCCAGGTTCACGGGCGGGGCCTTGTCGCCGCAGCCATCTTCGCTCTCCCGCGCCCCGTTCACCGGCTGTTCATCCGGCGCGGCCAGGGTCATCGGCACGGTGACGGTGAAGGTGGTGCCCTCCCCCTTGCGGCTGACGACATCGATCCTGCCGCCCATGTGGGTGACGATGCTGTTCGCGATCGTCATGCCCATGCCGCTGCCGCCGAAGCGGTTGGTGAAACTGGCGTCCTCCTGGGTAAAGGGCTCCATCAATTTGGGCAGGAACGCCTCGTCAATGCCCACGCCGGTGTCCGAGACGATGAAGCGCACATCATTTCCGTCGTCCCGCGCCTTGGCGCACTCCACGGCAAACCGCACTGTTCCGGGCGCGTCGGTGAATTTCACCGCGTTGTCCAGCAGGCACATCAGCGCCTGCTTCAGGTGCATGGCGTCGCCGAGATAGACGGCCGTGGCGCATTCCGCGTGGGAGGGTTGGAATCGCAGTCCCTTTTCCTCGCACATCGCGCCGACCATGCCGTTCACCTCTTCCAGCGCGTCCCGCAGTGAGAAGGGCACGCTGCACATCGTAAGCTCGCCGCTCTCGATCTGCTGCATGTCCAGTATGCCGTTGATCAGGCCTGATAGATGCCGGGCGCTGTGGCCGATCTTCAGAAGCTGCTCCCGGGTCTCCGCAGGCAGGTCCGGGTTCTTGAGCGCCAGTGTGTTCTGCCCCAGGATGACGTTCATCGGGGTACGCATCTCATGGCTGACGCTGGCCAGGAAGCTGGATTTGGCCCGGTTGCTCTCCCCGGCGGCCATCAGCTCCGCCTCCAGATGCTCGATTTCAAACACCCGGCGCAGGATCGTGTTGAACAGGCGGTATATCACGAATACGAATACACTGCCTCCGAACAGTATGCCGGCGACGAGGATGTCCGGATTCCCGAATAAACCCACCATCAAATAGCCCAGCAGGAAGGAGACCAGCAGGATGATGGGAATATACAGGATGCGGTTGCCCCAGCGCCACATTTTCATGCCGCGAATGAAGCGGGCAAACCGAAGGAAGCCGAAGATGTTGTAGACCATCAGCGCGCTTCCCAGATAGACCATGGCATAGATCACCCAACGAACCACGCGCACCCCTCCTTCTTCCCGATTCTGCGATGGTGCAATTTGAGCTGTACATTCTGAAATATGCATATTTCCACGTATACCAATAATATACCACATTCCAGCACTCAGCGCAACCAAAACTCACGCGGCAAACGGATTTCCGTCGCGCTCTATTCCCATTGACGAAAGCCGATCCAGCGCCTATAATTGAACTGACCGACGCGGGCTTACCGGGCAGCCCCCCGAACGGCGTCAAGCACGCTCCGGCGCCGCGCCGCTTCGACCCCGCGGCGCCCGAACAAACACGACCCCTCTGTGAAGAGAAGAGGCAATGGACATGAACACCATACTTTTGATCGCGGAAGATCCTTCGATCGTCGAATACTTCTCCGAGGTGCTCTCGCCATGCTTTAACCTGCGGTGCGCCGGCACCGAGGAAGAGGGGCTGCGCGCCTTCAACGGGGACAGCCAGGGGGTGGTGGCCGTGCTGATCGAACTGGCCCTGGCCCGCAGGAGCCGCTTCGCCTTCGGCGAGAAGTTCAGCCCGTCCTCCTCCTTTTCAACGGTCCCGCTGATCGCCATCTCCGCCGCGCTGCCCGCCACCGAGGACATGGGCTGCATCGAGCACGGCTTTTACGACCTGATCACCGCCTACGCGCCGCCGCAGTTGATTCATAAGCGCATCAACAACGCCATACGCGCCAGCGATTCCCTGTCCCTCTCCCAGCTGGAAAAGATGCTCAAGCAGCTGCCCGCCTGCATCTTTTTGAAGGACACGGAATGCCGATATGTGTTCTCTACCCAGTACTGGCACCACATCAACACCGGCGACGACCCGGATTGGACCATCCGGGGCAAGACGGACCTGGACATCCGCAAGGACCGGGACAACGCCCTGAAGGCCATGGCGGCCGACCGCCGCATACTGGAGACGGGCGAGGGCACCGAATACATCATCGAGGAAAACGAGGACGGCATTCTGGACTACCTCCAGCTGATCAAGCGTCCCGTGTACGACGATGACGGCAAGGTCAGCGGCATCATCGCGCTGATCAACAACATCACAGACTATCAACTTTTGAAGATAGAGCTGGAAAAGCGGGCCAAAACCGACGCGCTGACCGGCCTGCTGAACAAACACGCCGCCCAGGACCTGGTGCGGATGATGCTGCCCGCGGCTCACAAGAAGGACGAGCGCTGCGCGCTGCTGATGATTGACATCGACCTGTTCAAGCAGGTGAACGACAAGTTCGGCCACGCCGAGGGCGATCGGGTATTGGCGGAGGTCGGGCGGATCATCACCAACAGCTGCCGCGCCCTGGATGTGGCGGGCAGGATCGGCGGTGATGAATTCATGGTCTTTATGCGCGGCATCGACGCCCCGGAAAACGCCGTTCAGCTGGGCAATCGGCTGTCCGACCTGGTGAAGCGCGCGTTCCAGGACGACAAGCTGGAGGGACGGGTCTCCCTGTCCATCGGCGCGGCGGTGTTCCCCGAGCACGGCAAGGATTTCGACGCGCTCTTCCAATCCGCCGACGCCGCGCTGTACTACGCCAAGAAACACGGCCGGGACGCCGTGAAGCTGTGCGCCGGGGATTGATGAAACGCAAAAAGCGCCCCACAGTTCAGACGGGCATTGATTCATTCAAGCGTTGGATGGCGGAAAATATACCGCGAATCCTGTGCGGGAATGATTCGGCGTCTGCCTGAACTGTGGGGCACTTCTGTCTATGCCGCGGAGCCAGTTTTATACCAGAGTGTGTTTCTAAAGTCCGGGATGTGCAGTTTCGAGCGTATCAGGCTGCATTTCAAGGCGATTTTCCGAAGGCTTACTGGTTGCAAGTCGAGGAAAAGCAACACAGAAATGCAGCCTTAGACGCCGAAAATGCATGTTCAGGATTTTAGAAACACACTCTAGTACTACCACTCCACCTTCTGCAGCGCCACGCCGCAGCGGCAGGGCAGATACAGTTTGATGCCGTAGCCGAACTCGGTGTCCTGGGCGTGGTAGATGAAGTCCATGTCGGTGCGGCTTTGGCCGCCGAAGGGCCAGTCGTCGGTGGACAGCACCACCCGATAGCCGCCGGCGCCGGTGACGCGGCAGTTGACGAACACGTTTTCCTGGCTCCAGGTGGGATGCAGGTTGAAGGCGTACAACAGCCCACCCCTGGCAAAGATCAACAGCTTGCGCTCGTTGTCGATCCACAGGCTCTCGGCGGGGCCGGAGCAGTGCACCTTGCGGGTGTTCATCAGGTATGTCATTGCCCGGTCAAAGGCGGCCAGCCAGTCGAACTTCATGTCCCAGTTCTGCACCAGCGACCACTGGCGGCGGGCGTAGTGATAGCTCCAGTTGTTGCCCTCCCGGGGGAAGTCGATCCACTCGGGATGGCCGAACTCGTTGCCCATGAAGTTGAGGT
>CAMVBO010000049.1 GCA_947165745.1 uncultured Clostridia bacterium
TACGGCTTCAATGATACCTTCGAAACTGTCTACTTAACAATTTTATTCCATTGACTGGATTGAATCCGTCGGCGGCGAGGGCTATAATGGGGCCAGCGTCGCCGGTTGGCGTATCTTTGCGCAGAGGAGGGGAATGGCCATGGCTTCGTCGCTGACGAAACGGACGATCATGGATTCGCTGATGAAGCTGCTGGACGAGCGCCCGCTAAGCAAGGTCTCCATCAAGGACATCGTGGAGGACTGCGGCATCAACCGCAACACCTTCTACTACCACTTCTCCGACCTGCCGGATCTGATCGAGTGCATCCTGCGGGACGAGGTCGACCAGATCATGGACAGCTATCACGGCATTTCCTCCCTGGAGGAGTGCATAGCCGCGGCCATGAAGCTGTCCACCGAGCACAAGCGGGCCGTGATGCACATCTACAACTCCGCCAACCGGGACATCTTCGAACGCTACCTGCTGGAGATCACCGAATACGTGGCCACCGCCTTCGTGGACAACCTGATCGCCGGGCGGCCCGTGCTGCCGGAGGACCGGATCGCCGTGATCCAGGGCTACAAGTGCGAGCTGTTCGGCCACATCGTGGACTGGCTGGGCCGGGGCATGAACCACGACCTGGAAAAGCAGTTCCTCAGGCTGTGCGAGCTGCGCCGGGGCATGACCGAGGAGATGCTCCGCCGGAGCCTGGGGGAATGAAGGGGCGTCTCAAAACACATCGAGGTTGCAATCATCTCCGTAGGGGCGGCATTCTTGCCGCCCGGAGCGAATCATCCGCCCGCGGACGCCATCAATGGCGTCCCTGCGATGGAAATTGAATCGTCAATCCTGGTTTTGAGACAGTCCCATGGAAAGCATTGGACAAAATCGCTTCAATGCCCAAATTTTGGGCGCGGAGGCGGTTTTGTCCATTTTTTTTGCCGCCCGCCTTTGCTATACTGCTCCATGGAAAACAAGGAGGTGGCAAACATGCGCTCTGTGAAGCTCATTCGCGCGGCGAAGGCCGGGATGATCGCCCTGTCCGCCGCGTTCTGCGCGCTGGGGCTGCTGCTGATCCTGCGGCCGGACCTCTCCGTGGACGTGATCGGAAGCGCCGTGGGCGCGGCCCTGATCGCCTTCGGGGCGGTCAAGCTGATCGGCTACTTTTCCAAGGACCTCTACCGGCTGGCCTTCCAGTTCGACCTGGCCTTTGGCTGCCTGCTGATCGCCATGGGCGGCATAATCCTGCTGAAGCCCGGCACGGCCATGAACGTGCTGTGCGTGGCCATGGGGGTGGAGATCATCGCCGACGGGCTGTTCAAGGTGCAGACCGCCGTGGACGCCCGGCGCTTCGGCCTGGAGCGTTGGTGGCTCATCCTGGCCGTGGCCCTGGCCGCGACGGGCGTGGGCGTGGCGCTGGCGCTGCGGCCCGGCCAGGGCGCTCAGGCGCTGGCGGCGCTGCTGGGCGCGGCGCTGCTGGCGGAGGGGACGCTGAATTTGTGCGTGGCGCTGTGCGCGGTGAAGATCGTCGCCCACCAGCAGCCCGATAGTGTCTGATAAATCCGGTCAAAGTCCTATAGAACAAATCGAAGTCCATTATCATTCCAGAAGGAGGCTGTGACCATGCGTTTTGCAAAAGCTGTGGTCAAATGCCGCGTCCCGATCCTGATCATCGCACTGCTGCTGATGATCCCCTCGGTGTTGGGCATGGCGGCGACGCGCATCAATTATGACATGCTCACTTACCTGCCCGGCGACATCGACACGATGGTGGGCCAGGACGAGCTGATGGAGGAATTTGGCAAGGGCGCGTTCTCGTTCATCGTCATCGAGGGCATGGGCGACGAGGACGTGGAGGCCCTGAAGGCGAAGCTGGAGGACGTGGACCATGTGGACAGCGTCATCTGGTACACCAGTTTCCTGGACGCCTCGATCCCCAAGGACATGCTGCCCAAGAAGCTGTACGACGCCTTCAACGCCGGCGACGCCACGCTGATGGCGGTGTTCTTCGACGGCTCCACCAGCGAGGACGGCACGATCGCCGCCTTCCAGGAGATCCGCCGCATCACCGGCGAGCGATGCTTCGTGGCGGGCATGACCGCCATGGTCATCGACCTGCGGGACCTGTGCGAGCGGGAGGAGCCCATCTATGTGGGCATCGCCGTGGCCCTGGCCTGCCTGGCCATGATGATCTTCCTGGACGGCTGGCTGGTGCCCTTTGTGTTCCTGGCCTCCATCGGCATCGCCATCCTCTACAACCTGGGCACCAACTACTTCCTGGGCGAGATCTCCTACATCACCAAGGCGCTGTCGGCGGTGCTGCAGCTGGCCGTGACGATGGACTATTCCATCTTCCTCTGGCACAGCTACAACGAGCAGCTGACGAAAACAGACGACAAATATGAGGCCATGGCGGCCGCCATCCACGAGACGCTGACCAGCGTCATCGGCAGCTCCATCACGACGGTGGCCGGGTTCATCGCCCTGTGCTTCATGAGCTTCACCCTGGGCCGCGACCTGGGCCTGGTGATGGCCAAGGGCGTGCTGCTGGGCGTCATCGGGTGCGTCACCATCCTGCCCTCGATGATCCTGCTGCTGGACAAGCCCCTGCAAAAGACCCGTCACCGCTCGGTGCTGCCCCCAATGGACGGCTTTGCCAGGGGCGCGACGAAGATCTTTCCGATCCTGCTGATCCTGTTCGCCCTGGTGGTGTATCCCGCCTACAACAGCTACCGGCTGGCCAACGACGAGGTTTACTACAACCTGGGCGCGACCCTGCCGAAGGACATGCCCTACGTGGTGGCCGGGGACAAGCTGTCCGACACCTTCGACATCGCCTCCACCCACATGCTGCTGCTGGACGCCGGCCTGGAGCCCAAGGATGTCGCCCATATGATCGACGAGATGGAGCAGGTGGACGGCGTGAAGTACGTGCTGGGGCTGGAGAGCTTCACCGGCGCGACGATCCCCAGGGAGATGATCCCCCAGAAGCTGCTGGAAAAGCTTGAGAGCGACCGGCTGGAGCTTTTGCTGATCAACTCGGAATACGCCGTGGCCACCGACGAGGTGAACGGCCAGATCGACGCGTTGAACGCCATCCTGAAGCGTTACGATCCCACCGGCAGGCTGATCGGCGAGGCGCCCTGTATGAAGGACATGATCGAGATCACCAACCACGACTTCCAGGTGGTCAACCTCATCTCCATCGTCGCCATTTTTGCGATCATCCTGCTGGTGGAGCGCAGCCTGTCGCTGCCGTTTATCCTGATCGCGGTGATCGAGCTGGCCATCTTCATCAACCTGGGCATTTCCCACTATCTGCACCAGAGCCTGCCCTTCATCGCCCCCATCTGCATCTCCACGATCCAGCTGGGCGCGACGGTGGACTACGCCATACTGATGACCACCCGCTACAAGGCGGAGCGGGCGGCGGGGAAGGGCAAGCGCGAGGCCGTGTCCATCGCGCTGGCCGCCTCCACGCCCTCCATCATCGTCAGCGGCATGGGCCTGTTCGCCGCCACCTTCGGTGTGGCCCTGTATTCGGACATCGACATCATCCGCTCCATCTGCATGCTGCTGGCCCGGGGCGCGCTGATCAGCATGGTGTGCGTGCTGCTGCTGCTGCCCGCGCTGCTGATGCTGTGCGACTTTGTGGTGCGCCACACCACCATCGGCATGAAATCCAAGGACGCAAACGACGTGGTCGGAAAGGAAGCATAACGATGAAAAAGAACATTTTGCGCAGCCTCTCGGCGATAATCGCCGCGGCGATGCTGCTTTGCGGGGCGCTGCCCGCCCTGGCGGAGGACAAGAAGGAGACTGTATTCGTCATGGCCGATGCCAACGGCCATACAGACCACATCGTGGTCAGCGAGCGCCTGTACAATCCAGAAGGCGCGGACACGATTGAGGACGTCTCCACCCTTGAAAACATCGAAAACGTGGACGGCGACGAGACCTTCATCCTGGGTGAGGGAGGCGCGCTCGTCTGGAACGCCAACGGCGCGGATATCTCCTACGAGGGTACGACCGATAAGCCGCTGCCCGTGGGCGTGCGCATCACCTACAGGCTGGATGGCCAGGAGATCGCCCCCGCGGACCTGGCGGGCAAGAGCGGCCATCTGGACATGGAGCTCGCCTATTCCAGCAGCCTGACCGCCGAGACCAACGTAGCGGGGGAGAAGACGGACATGGCCGTGCCCTTCCTGATGGCCACAGTGATGATCCTGGACGACGACGTATATGACAATGTCGAGATCACCAACGGCAAGGTCATCGACGCCGGCAACCTCAGGGCCGCGCTGTGCTATGGCATGCCGGGTGTCAGGGAAGCGCTGAACCTGGATGCTTACGAAAAGATCGACCTGGAGCTGCCGGAGACCGCCACCATCAGCGCGGACGTGACCGACTATCACACCTCCGGGGCCTATACGCTGGCCACGAATTCCGTGTTCAACCTCAAAAAGAACGAGATCAGCCTGATCGACGAGGACATCGACCTGGACGCGGTATCAGGCGAGCTGTCCGACGCTGTGGACCAGCTGCTGGACGGCATCGACAAGCTGTATGACGGCACCGGCGACCTGGAGAAGGGCGCGGGCGACCTGAACGACGGCGCCTCCGATTTGAAGGACGGCACGGCGCAGCTCAAGAATGGCGCGGGCAGGCTGAAGGATGGCGCCTCCGATTTGAAGGACGGCACATCGCAGCTTAAGGACGGCGCTTCTGATTTGAAAGACGGCCTGGGCGAGATCGACGGCAATTCCAAGGCTCTGGCCGACGGCGCAAAGCAGATCTTCGAGGGCATCCTGGCCACCGCCAACGAGGGCCTGAAAGAGAAGGAAGCCGACTTCAACGAATACGGCATCGAGCTGAACGAACTGACCATTGACAACTACGCCGAGGAGCTGGAGCGCCTGGAGGCCGAGCTTCTGGATGCGGTTGAGGTGGAGGTCTACAAGGAGGCCGACGCCCTGGTGGCCAGCAAGGTGAAGAGCGCCGTGAAGAAGGAGGTCACCAGTCGGGTTTATTCCGGCGCGAAGAAGAAGGTCAAGGAAGCCGTCACCGAGGCTGCCGAGGCTCAGGTGACCGAGAAGGTCCAGGAGGGCGCGGACAACCTGGTGCGCCAGAAGGTCACCGAAGGCGCTCGAGCGAAGGTGCGGCCCCAGGTGGAGGCCGCCGTGGCTCAGCAGGTGCGCGCCGCCGTGGAGGCCGAGGCCCGCAACAAGGTGGAGGCCGCCGTGCGCAACCCCGACGAGGCCACGGTGAGCGCGAAGGTCAACGAGAAGCTGAATTCCGCCGACGTGCAGGCCCGGATCGACGCCGAGACTGCCAACCGCATGGGCTCCGATGAGGTGAAGGCCGCCATCGAGAGCAAGATGGACGAGGTCGCCCGCGCCCAGGTCGAGGCCAAGCGCGATGCCATTCGATCCGCCGTCGCCGATGCCGTGCGCGGCACGCTTTCGGACATCACCGACGAGGCGGGCAACGTGGTGACCACTGTGGATCAGCAGATGGCGTCCGACGAAGTGCAGAGCCAGATCAACGCCGCCACCGAGCGGAAGATCAACGAGCAGGTGGCCGCCAACCGCGAGGCCGCACGCGCCAGCGTGACCGCCGGCATGCAGGCCTATGTGCGCGACCAGGTGACCGCTGCCGCGCGGGACAGGATCGTTGCCGCCGCGGCCAGCCTGTCCGACGACGAGGTGCAGGCGCTGGTGGACCAGCAGATGGCTTCTGATGCCGTGAAGCAGCAGATCGAGGACGCCTGCAATGCTCAGATGGCTTCCGACACCATCCAGGCCATCATCGAGAGCGAGACCGACAAGCAGATGGCCAGTGACGCGGTGCGGCAGCAGATCGAGGCTGAGGTGGCCAGCCAGGAGACCAGCGACGCCGTGAAGCAGCAGGTCCAGAACGAAATCGATAATCAGATGGCTTCCAAGGACGTGCAGGCCCTGATCAGCCAGAACATCAATGCGCAGATGAAGAGCGACGACGTGAAGAAGCAGATCAACAGCACCATCGCCAGCCAGATGAACAGCGGCAAGGTGCAGGGGATCATCAGCAGCAACATCGCCGACCAGAAGACCAGGGCCGAGTACCTGAACGGCGTGGCCGAGGCCCTGGAGGCCAACGGCGAGAACGGCGAGGCCTATCGCGCCCTGGCCGACCTGCTGGAGCAGCTTTCCGACGTGGACCGGTTCTACCGCGGCGTGCTGGACTACACCGGCGCGGTGGGCAAGGCCGCCGCGGGCGCGAGTGAGTTGTACGACGGGGCCGCGAAGCTGGACGATGGCGCAGGCGAGTTGAAGGATGGCGCGTCCGACCTGTATGACGGCGCGTCTGACCTGGACGACGGCGCCCGGAAGCTGCTGGATGGCACCGGCGATTTGCTGGACGGCGCGAAGGCGCTGCGTGAGGGCGCGGGCGAGTTGAAGGACGGCCTGCATGAGTTCAACGAGAAGGCCATCCAGAAGCTGCTGGACTACCTCAACGGCGACCTGACCGGCCTGGTGGACCGGGCCAAGGCGCTGATCGACGTGGTCAAGGGCTATGCGGGCTATGCCGGCATCGCCGAGGGCCAGAAGGGCGTGACCCAGTTCATCATCAAGACCGCGGGGATCTAGAGTGTGTTTCTAAAATCCTGAACATGCAGTTTCGAGCAGATTTAGGTGCATTTCAAGGCGATTTCCCTTGACTTACGGTTCAAGTCCTGTTTCCCGCACCATCAGCACTGACAATAGGTGCTGCAAGCGAGCTCGTCAGAAATGATGAGTTCGCTTTTCTCTATTTCCCCGGATTTATCGTGTACCGCGTGTATTGCGTGTAATCCGTGTAATATATAATTTTCACCGATCATTCCTATATTGACATAGTAGACTTTTTACTCTATAATGTTCGCATTATATTCAATATAGTGACAACAGGAGTTATATCAGAATTCCGGATGGAAACAAATATCAGAGGATGATTATGGATTATCGAACAGAAAACCTGATCCTTCATTTTGTAACGGAAGACGACTTGACCGAAGTCGCCCGGACATGGCCTTCCGACCACCGTCCCATCTCGGAAAAAGCCGCAGAGGGCATGATTGAAAACATGCGCCAAAATTACGGCAAGAACGCCAAAGGGCGCATCTGTCATCTGTGCCTTGCGGTGTGTCTTGCTGACGATCCCCATACCATCATGGGTTGGTGTGGTCTGGACGGCAGCCGCGATCCGGTGGAGCCTGAGATATTCATCCTGCTGGATGAAGAATACAGAAACCAGGGATATGGGACACAATGCGTCAGAAAACTGCTTCAGATCGCCACTGAGGATTACGCGCTCTCCGGCGTACACGGCGGCTGTGCGAAAGAGAACATCGCTTCCGCCCGGGCCATGGCGAAGGGCGGCATGGTGCAGTACGGCACGGAAGAAAACGGCGATCCGCTGTTCAGGTTTACAGCAATGGAGTAATCCAGGCAATGAATAAGAAGCTCATTCTTATCAGCGGTTCTCCCTGCGTGGGAAAGACGGCCGTGGGTACGCACCTCTTTGAAAGTTATGACAACAGCGCGTATCTGGACGGGGACTGGTGCTGGTGCGTGCATCCCTTTTCCGTTGCTGACAGTCGTCTTCGCAACGGGGATAAAAGTATGTCCTATGTTCTCTCCAACTATCTGAATTCGGATTTTGCCTATGTATTTTTCACCTCCGTCGTGCTAACGGACAGGCAGATACGGGAAGGAATCCTGAAGGCGATCACGGCCAGAGATTATGAGACCATCGCCTTTACACTCACCTGCTCAGAGGAAACATTGAAAAAGCGGCACGACAAACGCGGCGACAAAGGCGAAACGAATTACTACTGGCTGCACCTTCCGCCCTATCCGGGTGATATTATAATTGATACAGATAATAAAAGCATCCGGGAGGTTGTCAGAAAAATGAAGGAGCGGATCGATGTTGTCGGCGAACGAATCCTATAATTATGGGAAACAAATATGATTGACTGTCATCCTTGACCAAGCAAAACATTCGCCCGGAGACTGCGCTATCAACCCGGTATCTGGCTGCGCAGGCGAGCAGAGCCAAATCCTGATCCTCGCATACGCCTCGGGTTGTATGCGTTCCGCCAAAAACCACCTCTTAAACCGGTTGCAGATTTGGTTTTTGGCGGATGAGCCAAATAATGTCAGGAGAGACATCAGCACTGATAATAGGTGCTGCAAGCGAGCTCGTCAGAAATGATGAGTTCGCTTTTCTTTATGCAAAACCCGGCCTTTTGCCGTCCTCATCCCCCGTATTCCGCAGGAATACACGGTTGGGCCTGCAACATAGGCCGGGTTCGTTTGTAAATCTTTCGGATCAGCCACGCCGGGAATCAGTTTTCCGTGGAATTCCCCTGATTTATCGTGTACCACGTGTACGGCGTGTAATCCGTGTAATTCGTGTAATCCGTGTAATCACAGGCCCGGAGATCAGCGATCATCCCTGGGCCTATTTGCTTCTATTCGTTATTGCGGAATGCGATCCTGGACGTGCAATACCGCCCGGCAGAACCGGCAGCGCCGGAGCAAATTGGAATGGAAATATAAAAGCAAGGACAAACATACCCGGCATCGTTCCGGGAGCGTGGTTATCCTTTGGGGTGATTATACTATTCGCCAACAATAATATCGTATGCCACCGGCTTCCAAATAATCCCGCATTCACACGATTATTCCTGGAGCGAATCAAATTATTCTGGATTGAATGATTCTCTGCAATTTGTTCACGAATTGTTCACCATCAAATTAGCACTCACCTCTTGACAGTGCTAACAAAATGAGTATAATAATATACG
>CAMVBO010000050.1 GCA_947165745.1 uncultured Clostridia bacterium
GTCACCTACGGCGAGGACGCGGCCATTCCCGAGGACGCCGAGCTGCGCGCGCGGGAGATCCTGCCCGGGGAAGAGGATTACGCCGGCTATCTGGCGGCGGCGAAGCGCGCCGCGGGCTTCGAGGAGACCGACGAAGCGGTTGAGGACGAGGCCGCCGAGGACGAAGCCCAGGAGGCCCGGGAGTACGCCCGCTTCTTCGACATCGAGATCTGGGCCGACGGGCAGAAGATCGAGCCCGAGGCCGCGGTCATCGTCAATATCCAGCTGGCCGACGCGCCGGAAGAGGAAGACCTGGCGGTTATCCACTTTGAAGCGGATAACGGCCCCGTTGTGATGCAGTCGGAAGCCACGAGCGACACGGAGCTCCGCTTTGAGACGGAGTCGTTCTCCACCTATGGCGTGATTACCACCCCGAGCGGGTCGCAGTTCACTTCCGGAAATATCGGCGATCTGGTGGGCAAGCCCTTTACCCTGAGCCGCAATGGACAGTATTTCAAGGCAGAGGTTGTTGAAGGAGATCCTGCCGGCCTGCAGACGACAAACGAGGCAAATGCTGCTGTATGGAATATTAAGTACATCAACAATGGACAAAATTATATTCTTTATACAACTGATTCTTCCGGACGGGAAGTGCAGGTATATCTTGAGAAGAGAAACGATACGTCTGCGCACGTCAGATTGGGGGAAAACAGAGGCAACTGGTTCAGCATTTCGAAGAATAATGACAATACCTATTCTTTCCAGGGGCACACGTCAAACGATGGTTCATTCTATTTGAACCAGTGGGGAGGGAACGGAGTACTTGCGAGCTACATAGATGCGTCCGCAAATGACCATCTGACCGTAAAAACCCTGCCCAATCCTGCCGAGGATAATAACAACTATTTCGTCATCCTGAAGCAGGGGGATGAATACTTCGCCGTGCTGAACGATGGGCGGCTGGAGCAGGTTACCGTTGACAGCAACGGCAAGTTTGCGATCAACATCGAGCCGATGATGTGGAACTACAGGAATGAAGGCAACGATCATTACCTGCGGCATGAGTCCTACGCCAGAACGATCACTGCCGACAAAAGAGCGGCATCCTGGTATTACAGCTATATCAATCCCAACGCAGAGGGCGGTTTTTCCGATCCGGAAATATACAAGGACGGTTCCATTTTTGATAATCCGGACGGGAATTATCCTGAACTGACGAATATTGATAATAATAATGAACAGACCAAAGCGGAGAGCAAGATCGCCCTGGTGAACATCGGCGGAAAGTATTACATCAAGAGCGCCACATCCGATCATTATATCGGCGTCAGCGGCGGCCAGATGGTGGGCCAGGTGAACAGCGCCCAGGCTGCCGAGGTATACTTTGCGAAGCCGAGCGACATAACGACGTGGACCGGCTATAATCAATACGAAAGAATGGCAAGGCACCATGTGGTGGAGCACATCGATATCGGCGTCAAGGGCAAGGCGCAGCTGCATGTGCCGCTCGCGCCCCAGACGTATTACGATGAGCATGGCAATACGGTCGTCGTTTCAGAGATCAAAATGCTTACCGTCAACGCGGACGTGCCCATTGACTCGCAGGACATCAAGAACGCGAAGCTGACCGCGTTCCAGTACGACTCCACCGGGAAAATGGTCGTAGTGCCGAACGCGTACTACATCACCGGTTATTCCGGCAACGCGCCCACGACCATTTCCGAAGCCCAGGTGCGCTATGAGGGCCAGTTCAAGGTTGCGTGGGAGGATGGCAAAGATCCGGCGCATCCGGATGGCGGAGCTGACAAGGACAACACGATACCCAATTGGATTGACGCGTGTGAAGGCGATGCTGACTGGAGGGCCTGGCGCCTGGCGCATCAGGTTTATTACAATGTGAACCTGACGAAGAACGTCACCTTCCAGCTGGAGTATGACGGAAAGAAGCTGTACAACGCGGCCGGGGAACCGTTGAACACCACGGTGCCCGTGGAGCTGTCGGGCAGCTTCTCCTACTGGGATTCCAACAACGAATGCCCGGCGATCCATGAAAATTTTGATACCGAAAATGGCTATTGGCATACAGGACATTATTCTAATGGGACGCAGGATCAATGGGACAGCGTTGGCTGGCTCGACGGCAGCCGGAAGATGACCGGCATTATTCCCAAAGCGGCCTGGGGCAACTCCGGCATGGACTTCATCCTCGGCGGAAGCAAGGACAAGCCGGCGATCGTCGTTTCCAAATTCATCGAGGACGAGGGCAGGAAGCCGATCGCTTTGAAGGAAGCCACCACGAGCAAAGTCCAGGTCCTGCGCAAGAATGGGCTTGATGCGGACAAGGTGAAGGATAGATACCTGTCCCAGGATGAAGCGAACAACGCGTTCGATTATACTTCCTATCCCTATGACGGCAACTATTATGTCTATGGCGGCGACAGCGAGGGCAAAAGGACGATCAACGTCGACAAGGACGGCTTCGGAACCATCTATGATTTCGACGTGCCCGCGGGCATGGTGGGCGTCAGGGAAACGGATTATCCTGGAACTGTGATCGATGAAAACGGCGTGGTATGGGAATATGTACGCACCTATATCCAGACCGACTATGTGCCGAGGACGAATGGAGACAACGGCCGGATGCATATAACGCGCAATTATGGCGCGAGCAACGAAAAGATCAGCGTTCCGGAAGTTCTGGGCAAGTATACCAAGGACAACGAACAGGAAGCAAACAGCATGCTGCTCGGCTTCTACGTCCACAATGTGTACAAGCCCAAGGAGATCGAAGTCAGCGTCGAAAAGAAGTGGGAGCAGGAAGAAAAGCCGAACTATCAGCCGCCGGAGGGCAGCCAGGTGCAGGTGTACCTTGGCCGCTATAAGCTGGTTCCGAATGGTGATTTCACCTGGGGCGACAATCGGGCCAATGCGACCGTCGAGATTTGGCAGAGCAACTATGGCCACAACACGTGGTTCCTGAACAATACGGATTTCCGCGTAGGCGATAACCTGACGATTACGTTCAAGCGCCAGTACAATGAGCCGGTCAGCTACACCGTAAACGGCGGCGAAAAAATGGAGCTTCCGGTCTATGAAAGGCCGAATGGACAGGAGATGCTCACGCACTCGTTTGATGTTACCGTTCCGGCGTCCGGCAAGGTGGACATCAAGGTGGATTCCTTCTGGGGCGCTCTCGGAGCGGAAGGGCGTATCGTCGTGAAGAAGGGGGATAAAGAATACACCTCCATGGACGGCGGCAACGCGCCGGACACGTCCTCCGAGGATTCCGACATGAAGTATGTCGTGGATCAGGAAGAGGTCAACGGCGTCATGCAGAACGTCGAATTCGGCCCCATAACCCTGAACGGCGGCAATACTTGGAAGGGAAAGCTTGGCGAACTCGAAGCCTACGACGAAAACGGCCGCATGTACAGGTACTTCATCGCCAGGGAAGTGGCAAATGAAAATGTGCCTGCGGGTACGATGCCGATCGTCGGCACCGATTCCGAGGGCTCGGTGCTGACTTCCATCGGCGGAGAGGAACCGCTGCCGCTGACCAACAAGGTGCCCAATTTCAGCATAACGATCCAAAAGACGGATGAATCCGGCAACGCGATTGAAGGCGCGGAATTTGAGCTTCGCAAGCTCACCCGGGGCGCCTGGAGGATCGTTGAGTCCGGCATTAAGCTCGAGGGAGAGGACGCTACGGCGCATATCTCCAGCCTGTTTGCGGGCCGCTATAAGCTGACCGAGACCAAGGCGCCGGAGCATTATATCGTCCGGAACAAGGACATCTACTTCGTCATCGATGAGGTTGGAACCGCCAGCCTGACGGATGAGCACGGCCAGAAACCGGAACAGAACGCTGAGATTTACTACAACCTGATCAATGTCAGCGATAAGATGTTCGACGTGAAGAATGAGCTCGGCGGCGGTCTCCAAATCACCAAGGCGTTGAAGATGGGCTCCGATGGTGCGAATGTGGATTTCACCTTTACCGTGACCTTGAAGAACAGCAATGGTTCCGCTTACACGGGCTATGTGTCCGTGACCGACAAGGAGAGGGACAAGGCTGTTGTGCTTGTGGAGGATGGTTCGATCGAAGTGACCATCACCGGCGCGGGGATGGCGACTGTGGACGGCCTGCCCGCGGACACCAAGTACACCGTGACGGAAAACGCGACCGAAGGGTGGATCCAGTGCGGCGCAGTGGATCCCGACGGAACGATCGTCAATAACGAATTTGCTCTCGCGACGATTACCAACGCGAAGCAAGGCGCGCTGAAGATCACCAAGGTTGTGCAGCTGAATGGCAAGGATTTTTCCACCGAAACGGGTGCGGACGGAACCATCGCCGACGGCACCTACATGTTCAGCGTCGCCGGTCCGGACGCCTCCACCGATGTGGTGAGGTACGTGCAGATTACGGTTGCCAATGGCGCGGCGGTCTCTTACAGGATCGCGAGCACTGCTGACGCGTTTGATTCGGAGTCGACCGGCAATGTCGTCTCCGGGAATGGCGAGTGGGCGCTGGTGGACGGCCTTGAGCCCGGCGAATATGTGGTCAGGGAGACCAATAAGAACGGGCTTGAGCTGACGTCGGCGACGGTCGGCGAAACGACCACCCCGACGCCGCAGGATGACAGCGTTACGGTCACCGTTACGCCCGGGGATACCGAGGCGAAGGTGGAAACGTCGAATGTGACGTTCACCAACTCGGCCTACACGACTTCGATCCGCATTTTGAAGATCGACGCGCGCAGCCGTGACAAGGACAACCAGACCATGCTGTCCGGCGCGAAGTTCAAGCTGCTGAAGTGGAACGATCAGAACAAGCAGTACGAGCAGGTGGAGGAGCGCACGACGGATGCCTATGGCGCGCTTCGGTTCGAGGCTGCCCTGGCTGCCGGCGAGTACCAGATCGTGGAAACCGAGATGCCCAAGGGCTATATCAAGGTTGACAACAACGACATTTACTTCACGCTGGACAAGGCCGGCAACCTGACCCGGCATCTGGCGCCGACCTTCACCAAGGGTGAAAATGGCATCGTAACGGAAGTGACAAGCTGGAAAAACGGAGAAGACCAAGCGATAGCGGGTACATGGAATGTCGCGGAAGTGACGTATGCGATTTCGAACCACATCGCCGCTTTCACCGTCGGCAACAATCCCGGCGCGGCGCTTCCTTCCACCGGCGGCATGGGTACCGGCGCGTACACGGCCGCGGGCGCGGGCCTGGTGCTGCTGGCGCTGGCGCTGATGCTGATCAAGCGCAGGCGGGCTTGAAGCCTGGCGCGCGGATGGAAGTGAACGGCGAGGCGGTATAATACCCGAGCGGCGCGCCGCGCCCACCCCCAAGGGCGGGCGGCGGCGCGCCGCTCGTCGATTGCCGCCCTGGCGTGAGGCACAATTTGTAGAGAAAAGAGTGGATAAATCGGCGATGTAACCCGTGGTGTAACCCGCTGCGAATATAATAAGGATGGTATAATTTACACGGCAAATGGCGCAAAGTTGTCACACAACCGCGCGCCGGGAGCCCTCCGGTTCTATTGCAACGGCGCTTTAAAAGTGCTATAATGGTTCCGTATGGAATTGCATGCAAGCCGGAGCATCTGAACAGCTGAAGGGAGCGCCATGAAGAAGCATCTGTCCACCATTTTTCTGGTGCTGATATTGTTCCTGGGCGTGGCCATACTGCTGTACCCGACGGTGAGCGATTACTGGAATTCCTTTCACCAAAGCCGGGCCATCGCCAGCTATATCGAGCAGATTGAAAACATCGATCCCGCCGATTACGAGGCGGAGTGGGAAAAAGCGCGCGCCTATAACGCCGAGCTTGTGAAAAAGCCGAACCGCTTTTTCATGAGCGACGAGGAGTACGCCGAGTACGAAAAGCTGCTGAACGTGACCGGCTCGGGCATCATGGGGTACATCGAGGTGCCCAAGATCAACTGCACGCTGCCCATCTACCACGGCACGGACGACGCCGTGCTGCAGATCGCCATCGGCCATTTTGAGGGCACCAGCCTGCCCACCGGCGATCCCGGCGTTCACAGCGTGCTGTCCGGCCACAGAGGTCTGCCGTCCGCGAAGCTGTTCCCGGACCTGGACCAGATGGAGGAGGGCGACCTGTGCGCCATTCGCGCGCTGCACGCGATCACGACCGATGAGGTGGATCAGATTCTGATCGTGCTCCCGGAGGAGCTGGACGCGCTGACCATCGACCCGGAGCAGGATCTGTGCACGCTGGAAACCTGCACGCCCTACGGCATCAACTCCCACCGCCTGCTGGTGCGGGGACACCGCACCGAGAACCAGGAGATGGAGACGATCATCAAGGTCGTCGCCGACGCCACCCAGATTAAGCCAATCCTGGTGGCCCCGGTGCTGGCCGCGCCGATGCTGCTGATGCTGCTGATACTGATGATGATTTCCACCGGCCGCAAACAGCGCAGGCGGAAGATTCTCAAATGAGCGGGACGATAGGCAGGATCTCCACGGACCAGGTGCGCCGCGAGATGATCCGCACGCATAGCAAAGCCAGCCGCAAGCGCTTCTGGATCGGGGCGCTGGTGGTGCTGGCGATTGCGCTGTTGGCCGGCGTGGCGGCGGCGCAGTTCCTGTTCGCGCTGGTGGACGTGCGCACCCGGGGCATGAGCCCCGCGCTGCGCAGCGGGGACGTGGCGCTCTGTGAGCGCATGGAATCGCCCCTGGGCCAGGTGACGCTGACGCGCGGCGCGCTGGCGCTGGTGCGCTATGAAGACAAAGGCATTCGCCGTGAAACCGTGCGGCGGGTGATCGCCATGGCAGGGGACGAGGTCTTTGTCCGGGAGGACGGCCATGTGACCCTGAATGGCGAAGCCCTGGAGGAGCCCTACGCCGTGTATCGCGACCAGAGCGATTGGAGCGGCGACGAGGACGTGCTGGGCGGCGCGCTGGAAAACCCCTTTATCACGCCGGAGGAGGCCGCGGCCCGGGCGCCGGCGGAAACGGGGGAGCCCGGCGTGAACGACGTGACCTATCCGCTCACGGTGCCGGAAGGACAGCTGTTTGTGCTGTGCGACGAGCGGGCGGACGCCATGGACAGCCGCAGCAGCCGCTTCGGGCTGGTAAAGGAGGCCGACGTACTCGGCCTGGCGAGGGCAATCATCTGGCCCGTCCATCGCGCGGATTTGCTGACGGGCGGCGGAATACGATGAAGAGAGCGTTACTGAGTCTGCTGGTCACGGTGGTGGTGATCGGGGCGATCGCCCTGGCGCTGAAACCGGCGGCGGTCAATCAATACAAGCTGTGGCGCGAGGCGAAGGTGGTGGGCGGCTACCGCGAAGCGGCCGCCGCGCTGGATACCCTGACCTGCGGCGAGCGCGTGGCCGAGGCCCGTGAGACAAACGGGAAGATCCGCCAGGTCGACCTGCCGGACGTCTGGGACGAGGCCTACGCATGGGGCGAGGACGCCGAAGCGGCGCTGCTCGATATCGCCGACAGCGGCGCCATCACCGTGCTGGAGATCCCCAAGCTGGGGCTGATCCTGCCCGTGGTTCGCGGGCGGTCCGGGGAGCTGCTGGACGAGGGCGTGGCCCATCTGGAGGGCAGCAGCCTGCCCGTGGGCGGCGAGGGTACCCACTGCGTGCTGGCCGGACAGGCCGGCGGACGGCTGTCGAACCCGATGGACGGCCTGGATCGGTTGATGGCCGGCGACCTGTTCACGCTGCAAACCCTGCGGGACACGCTGACTTACGAGGTGGAGAGCCTGGAGACGCTGGCGCCGGAGGCGCTGCAGCCCCAGCGCGTCGACGCCGAGGCGGATGTCTGCACGCTGATGACCGCGATTGACCTGGACGGGGAGGACGCGCGGCTGTTGGTGCGCGCCAGGCGCGTGCAGCGCAGGGCCGTTCCCCTGGAGGACGATACCCAGGTGCTGCCCGGCTGGGCGGCACGGTTGATATTCGCCGCGCCATTGGCGCTGGCGGGGCTTCTGGTGTTGGCGTTCGTCGAGGCCATTCGGCGATTCGCCGGCTGGCGGAAGCTGAAAAAACTGAAGCTCTGAACCAAAAAGGCAAATGGGACCAATGCGCACAATATCCCCAGAATCAAGGATGGAGTGATGGATGCATGAAGAATCAGTTGACCCGCGCGTTTAGGGGGCGGTGGCTCGCCTTGCTGCTGAGCGCGCTGTTCCTGGTGGGCATGCTGCCGCCGGCGCCGGCCGCCGTGGCCGAGTCGGGCAGCCTGAATGTCAAGCTCACCAAGGAGATCTACGACAACCTGCCCAAGGATCCCGTGGTTGAAGTCACGCTTTATCAGATCGGCGTGGCGGACGGCACGACCAACGCGGGCTGGCGGATCGACGATGCCTTTGCCGGCTATGGCATCCTCCGCGCCGCCACTTCGGCGGAGCTGGGCGTGGTCGCCGAGAACATCGCCAAGGATATCGTGGGCAAGGACCAGTACGAAGGCACCCCCAAGCCGCTCACCGGCGGAAGCGCCATCTTCCCCGTGAGCGAGATGGGCGTCTATTTCGGCATGGTCACCAAGGCCCCCGAGGGGCTGGAGGTCACGCCGTTCATCGTGACGGTGCCCTCCCGCGACCCCAAGACCCAGGAGCTGCGCACCAGCTATGACGTGGTGCTGAAGGAGTCCTGCGTCACTTCCGCCACCGTCAAAAAGGTTTGGGACGACGCGAACGACCAGGACGGCAAGCGCCCGGACTTCATCGAAGTCACCCTGTCCGACGGCCAGAAGGTGACGCTGAACGACGCCAACGAGTGGACCGCCACCATTGCGGGCCTGCCCAGGT
>CAMVBO010000051.1 GCA_947165745.1 uncultured Clostridia bacterium
CAAAGCGGTGAAGACGCTGAAATACGGAAGCCTCATCCTCGTGGACAAGCAGGTCGGCGGATGGGCCTATTGCCTGGATTCGGATTCCGAGGACGCGAATGCCGGCTGGGTGAACGCGGAATACATCGTCATTGATCCCGCCCATTACCGGACCGAGACGAAGAAGCCGGTGTACGCCTGGGACGACACGCAGGCGCCGAAGGTCGCCCTGCTGAGCGCGAATACCACCCTGCCCATTCTGAAGGAAGAAGGGGACTGGCTGCTCGTCAGCCTGCGCGGCGCCGTGGGCTGGATTCGCAAATAGCGCGACGGGGACAGGGGGGTGACCGCCTTGTTTGACTGGTTGAGAAAATTGTTCGTCGGCGCGGGGCAGGCCCGGCCGTCGACGGGGACGATTGCGAGGACCTGCAAAAAGTGCGGGAAGACCTTTACCCTCCCGGAGGAAGTGCAATACTGGCCGGACTGCTGTCAGGAGTGCCGGGCGAAGTATCGCCTGGAGGAGACGATTACGAGAGCGTGCCGGAGCTGTGGAAAGGACTTCACCTTCTCCTCAAGCGAAAGGCGCTGGCCGAAGTATTGCCCCGAATGTCGGGCAAGGCGAAATTAATGTGTGTTTCTAGAGTGTGTTTCTAAATCTCGGGAGACGCCGAAAGTGCGCTTCAGAGATTTTAGAAACACACTCCAATGCCGACGGATGATAAAGGCTATGTCAAAGAAAAAACGCGGGGTTCGCCGTCCCGCGTTTTTTCTTCGGCAGCGTCAGGATCTGTACACCATGCTTGATTATCGCGTGGTATCAATCCCGCGCCAGCCGGATGTCGATGGCGTTCGCGCCGCCCAGCCTGAATTCGGCGGCGAGCCCGTCGCCTGAGAGGGCGTAGCCGCCCTTGAAGCCGGTGATCTCGGCTCGGCCGCCTTCGTCGGTGGTGATCTCGCCATGGGTCTCCCATTCGCCGTGGATCAGCTTTTGCAGGGCGTGATAGGCAGGCTTTTCCCGGTTGTCCCGGGCGATCACGCCGCTGGGCGCGCCCAGCCACGCGCCGTCCGCGAAATCCCAGCCGGTGACGGCCTGAACCATCGGATGGTCGAACAGGAGGCGGTACATCTCCTCCCACTCCTTCGCCTGGCGCGCCTCGCCCTCCGGGGTGCTGGGCCACTCGGGGATCTGATAGTCGTTCAAATCCACGATGTGGGGCGGCATCAGGTGGCCGGACACCAGCGTGTTCTCCGTGAAGTGCAGCGGCAGGCCGAAGCCCTCGAAGCGCCTCAAAACCTCGTTCAGCTTCTCCGCGCCCATGTAGCCCTGATGCTGGTGGGTCTGCAGGCCGATGGCCCCGATGGGCGCGCCGGCGTCCAGGCAGTCGGCGATCAGCTGAGCGTACTTGTCGGACAGGTTGAAGTCGTTGATCAGCAGGAGTGCATTAGGGTTGGCCGCCTTCGCCGCGTCGAAGACCTCCTTCACCAGCTGGACGCGCCCATAGCGCTTGCAGACGCGGGTGATGGCGTTGTCATACCGGTCGAACACCGGCATGATGACCACCTCGTTGATCACGTCCCAGATGTCGATGACCCCCGCGAAGGCGGTCACGTCCCGGTGGATGCGCTGAAGCTGCTTGTCCAGGATGGTCTTGTCGTCATACTTCATCAGCCAGTCCGCGCAGGCGGTGTGCCAGCACAGCGGGTGGCCCTTCACGGTCTTGCCGTGGTCCGCCAGGAAGCGGGAGGCGTTCATGCGGCTCTCGGTCTGGGGCTCGCCCTCTTTGGGCTCGAAGCCGCCCCAGTAGAAGGCCATGGTGCCGTAGTTGAACAGCTTGAGCCACTTGTCCATGCGATCCCTGAAAAAGGGCTCGTCCTGCTTGCCGTTGGCGTAGGGGATGGCGTCGAAGGCTCCGGAGCCAAAGAGGAAGTCGTGTTCTTTCTGGTCAAAACGGAATCTGCGGCCCGCGACAGGCCTGCCCGCAGCGTCCAGGACGCGCAGGGTGACGGTGGCTTTGCGATGCTCGTAGGACATGGGCGTCTCTCCTTATTGGGTGTGATGGGTAATCGGGGTGCATCCCAAGTATACACCATTCCAAACGGGCGGGCTGCGCGGTTGTGATACTGACGCTTGCCAAATCTTGCGAATGTCGAACCCGCCGGGGCCGGGAGCCGGTTCCGGCGCCGAGGAAAGAGCGGTTGCGGATTTGCGCGCAAGCCGTTATAATGGAGAAAACCCGGTCCGGAACCTGGATCGGAGCCGGGGGCTCTCCGAAGAACGGACGATAAGGAGGAAAGCGCATGAAGGTGCATTTCATTCAGCAGGACCCATGGGTCGGGCCCGGCGAGTACCTCAGCTGGGCGGAGCGGAACGGGTGGGAGGCGACCTTCACCCGATGCTGGCGGTACGAGGCGATTCCGGGCGAAGCGGACGCGGATCTGCTCGTGGTGCTGGGAGGGTATCAGAACCCGGCCATGACCCGCGCGGAGTGCGATTACTTTGACGCCGCGGGGGAGCGGGCGCTGATCCGAAGGTATGTGGAGGCGTGCCGGATGGTCGTCGGCGTGTGCCTGGGGGCCCAGCTGGTGGGCGAGGCCCTGGGGGCGCCCTACGCCCACAGCCCGGAGGTGGAGATCGGCCCGGTCAGGGCGCGGCTGACGGAGGCGGGCCGGGCGGACCCGTTCCTGGCGGCGTTTCCGGACGCCTTTGACGCCGGGGAGTGGCACAACGACATGCCGGGCCTGACGCCGGACGCCGCGATCCTGGCGGAGAGCGACGGCTGCCCGAGGCAGATCGTGCGCTATGGACGGTACGTATACGGCTTCCAGACGCACATGGAGTTCACCCGCGAAATCATTGCCGCCGGCATCGAGGACGTGGGCGGGGAGATCCGGGAAAAGGGGCGCTTCGTCCAATCGGCAAGGGCGCTGCTGGCCTATGATTACGCGGACATGAACCGGCTGCTGTCCGCCTTCCTGGACGCCATGACGGCGGATTACGCGACGAGGGGGACTGGACGATGAAGACGGTGCTGTTGGTGATCGATATGCAGAATGACTACCTGTGGGAGCGTCGCAAGCCGATGTTTGCCTATGACACGGCTGTGCTGACGGCATCCGTCAACGCGCTGATCCATCAATACGGGGACGTCATCTACATACGGCATTTGATCCAAAACCTGCCCACCAACCGGCTGCTGTTCGGCTATTCCCTCGCGGGGACGGAGGGCGCGGCGCTGTACGGCGGGCTGGATATCGTGTCGGACCGGGTGTTTGACAAGTACTTCGGGGACGCCCTGACCAACCGGGCGCTGTTGAAGCTGATACGGGACGAGAAGATCGAGCGGCTGCACCTCTGCGGCCTGGACGAGTACGGCTGTGTGACCGCCACGGCGCTGGGCGCGGCGAAGCGGGGCATCGTCGCGGAGATCGTCCGGAGCGGGACGGCCACGGTGCTGCCGGAGAAGAAGGTCGCCCGGGCCCATGAGAAGCTGCGCCAGGCGGGCATTGCGTTTATCTGATTCTGGAGATGGGGACGGCGGCGCCCCCGCAGCCAAAACGAAGATTTCCCGCGCTCGAATCAGAGGCGCGGGAAATCGTGTTTTCTCAGGTGTTCTCTTCCAGGTAGGTGACGATGTCTCCCACCGTGTGCATGGAGGGAATGATCCGCTCCGGGATCTCGATGCCGAACTCATCCTCGAAGGCGAGCACGATATTGATTACCTCCAGGGAGCTGAGCCCCAGGTCCTCCACCAGGGTGCTGTCCATGGACATGGGCGTGTTTTCGTTGTTGGTGTACTCCCTGAGAATCGAGGTCACTTTTTCAAACATTGGTATCTCCTCCTTGCGTCGATCAGGATCGCGTATTCTTCGGTACGTTTTTATAGCGAACGATCTTCTTGGTGGTGTTGCGGATGAAATCCTCCTCCCGCAGCACGACCCGGGCCACCTGCTTGTAGGCGGGCCGCCCCTGGTTGATCTTTTGCTTCAAGGCCTGGAAGTAGGCTTCGTCGCGCAGGCGCTCCTCCTCCGGATAGATTTCCGCCACGATCAGCCCGTCCTGCTCATAGACCAGCGCTTCCCGGACGCCCGGGTCCCGGTTGAAGTCGTTTTCCAGCTCCTCTGGGGAGATGTTCTCCCCGTTGCTGAGGATGATCAGGTTCTTCGTCCGGCCCGTCAGGAACAGGAAGCCGTCCTCGTCCATGTAGCCCAGGTCGCCGGTGGCGTACCAGCCGTCGCGCAGCGCTTTGGCCGTCTCCTCCGGGTTCTTGTAGTAGCCCTTCATCACCATCGGACCCCGGGCCAGCACCTCGCCATCCGGCGATATTCTAATCTCCACGTCCGGCATCAGCAGCCCGGCGCTGCCGTCGCGGTGGTGATTGTTCCGGTTGATGGACAGCGAGGGGGAGCACTCGGTGGCGCCATAGCCGTTGATGATCTCTATGCCGAAATCCCGGAAGAATTTGATGTAGAACGGGTCGAGATAGGCCCCGCCGCTGATCATGTATTTCAGCTTGCCGCCGAAGGGCTCCAGAATCTGCTTGAACAGGCGGGGGCGGATGTCGATGCCCAGCTTGAGCAGCGCGCGGCTGATCTTCACGGCCAGCCGGAGTGTCTTTTCTTTGCCGCTCTTCTTGACGCCGTCCTGGATCTGCTTGTAGAACACCTCCACGAACAGCGGCACCAGCGGGATGATGCCCGGCCTTGCCAGCAGCATGTCCTCCTTGAGGCGCTTCAGGCTGCGGTTGATGAAGATGGTGGCCCGGAAGTGGAACCCCATCATAATGGTGACGACCAGGCCGAAGGCGTGGTGAAAGGGCAGCACAGACAGCACCAAGCCCCCCTCCGGGCTGAAAACCATCGCGCCGCCGGACACGTCGCTGGCCAGGTTGCCGTGGCTCAACATCACGCCCTTGCTGCGGCCGGAGGTGCCCGAGGTGAAGAAGATGCAGGCCAGGTCGTCCTTGTCGGGATGGAACAGGGTGAAGCCCTCCCAGCCCGGCGCTTCGGCCTTTGCCAGCTGCTTCAGGGATGTGACCGCCAGGCCATCGACGCCCTCGACCAGGTCCATGTAGGTCGGGGAGACGAGGGCGGCGCTGACGTCCGCCTCCCGGAGCATGTCGGCCACCTCGTTCGCCGGCAGGTCCTTGTCGATGGGCACGGCCACGTTCCCCGAACCCAGCGCGCCGAAGAATGCCAGCAGCCATTCATAGGAGTTTTCGCCGATGACGGCGATGTGCGCGCCCCGGCCGTAGGTCTGCCCGATCCAGCAGGCGGCCTTGCGCACGTCCTCCAGCGCCTCCCGGCAGGTCTTGCTCTCCACGTTGTCCCGGCCCGCCCGGTATTGGAAGGCCACGAAATCCGGCCTCTCCCTGGCGGCGGTCTCCAGCATGTCGGCGATGCTGGCGATGGGGGGAATATCGTAATAGGGATAGCGCCCGTTTTTCAAGGGTCCCTCTCCTTTCCATTTGCGAACAGTTAGTTGAAATTAACATAAGCTGTCCGGAAACGTTGCCGTTTCTTAATATTTTACCATACAGATTCGCGGGAAACAAGGGGTTTGTGCCTGTTTCCAAAATCTCGAACCGGGGAGACTGTTTCAATCGCCGCTCGACTGACAGTTGCGTCCCCGGGCGGCAAAAGGACCGGCGCTACGCCTGCCCTGATTTCTGCGTGGACGGTTACAGATCAAATACGCTCATCTGCCGGTGCTGCTCCGGCAGTTCACGGATATACCGGAAGCAGTCCTCCGGGCTGGACAGCATGCCGTGGTCCCCGCAGATGCGATGCAGCACACGGGACAGTTCCCGCGCGTTCGGGCTCGGCAGCTCGTAGGCGCTGCCGTAGCGCCGGATATACCGCTGCTTCATGCCCGGAAAATGCCGGTCGAGGGCGGCGTAATAGTATTCCCGGTCGCCGTCCCGGAGCGTCAGTCCCATGCCGAAGTCGATGACCCCCTTGACGCCGACCCGGGCGCATTCGTTCAGGATCGCCGCGACGTTTTCGGGCGTGTCGTTGATGAACGGCAGTATGGGCGTCAGCCAGACGACGGTGGGGATGCCCCGCTCCCGCAGCGCCTCCAGCACCTCGATCCGCCGCCGGGTGACGCACACGTTCGGCTCCAGGATGCGGCACAGGCCGTCGTCCCAGGTGGTCAGCGTCATCTGCACCACGCACTTGGCGGCGCGGTTGATCTCCTCCAGCAGGTCGATGTCCCGCAGGACGCGGTCGGACTTGGTCTGGATCGCCGCTCCGAAGCCGTGCTTCAATATGACCTCCAGGCAACGCCGGGTCAGCCCCAGCGCCTCCTCGCAGTGCATATAGGGGTCCGACATGGAGCCCGTGCCGATCATGCACCTTTTCCGCTTCGATTTCAGCGCCAGGTCCAGCAGCTCCGGGGCGTTTTGCTTCACCTCGACGTCCTCAAAGGGATGGGTGAAATGGTAGCAGGCGCTCCGGCTGTCGCAGTAGATGCAGCCGTGGGTGCACCCGCGATAGATGTTCATGCCGTAATGGCCCTTGCCGCCGGTCAATATACCCTTGGCGTCCACAAAGTGCATCCCGTTCGCCTCCTTCCATGCGGCCCCGGCCCGGGACCGTTTGCGTATATTATATACGATTCACCGGCGGAACGCCACCGGAATCGGGATCGTTGTGGTTTAATTTCCAATTCGAGTATGCTATAATGCCAACAGGACGCCGAGAGGCGATGAAAGGGCGGGGTGAAACATGCGCATTGAGACGATCGATACCGGCGCGTTTACGATGGACTGCTGCCGCTTCGGGCAGGGGGAGCCGCTGGTGATCCTGCCGGGGATCAGCGTGCAGCGGGTGATGGCCTCGGCGGGCGCCGTCGCCTCGGCCTACAGGCGCCTGGCGGAGCGCTTCACGATCTATGTCTTCGAGCGCGTCAACGACATGCCCGCCGTCTATTCCGTGCGGGACATGGCCCGGGACGCGGCGGCGGCGCTGAAGGCGCTTAACCTGGGCCCGGTCAACCTGTTCGGCGCGTCCCAGGGCGGCATGATCGCCATGGTCGTCGCGGTGGAATGTCCGGCGCTGGTGAAGAAGCTGGCGGTGGGCTCCACGTCCGCGCGAATCAGCGACGCGCGATACGCCAGGGTGTTCGAGCCCTGGGCGCGGCTGGCGAAGGCCGGGGACGCGTCGGCGCTCTATCCGGCATTCGGCGAGGCCGTCTATCCGAAGAAGTGGTTTGACAAGCTGCGGCCGCTGCTGGCGGACGCGGCGAACGCCGTGACGGAGGAGGACCTGCGCCGTTTTGCCACCCAGACGGAGGCCATGCGGGGCTTCGATATACTGGACGACCTGGGCAGGATCGCCTGCCCGACGCTGGTGATCGGCTCCGGGGACGACGCGGTGTTCGGCGGGGCGGCATCCGGGGAGATCGCCGCGCGCGTCAGGAACGCCGGGCTGTTCATGTACGAGGGCTACGGCCACGCGGCCTACGACCTCGCCCCGGATTACAAGGCGCGGCTCATGGAATTCCTGGCGGAGTGAATGAGAAAATGAAGGCTTACTACCACCTTCCGGGGCTGTTTGAGTTCTACGAATTGTACCGGGTCTTTTTGCCGCTGTACCGGGAACACCGGGACTGGTTTTACGACTGGTGCGAAATCGGCTCCATCTACGGCGCGCCGGCGGACTGCCTCTGGGGCGGCGGCCGGGTGGGCTTCGGCGAGGCGCGGACGGAGGACGTGGCGGCGCTCGTTCGGGAATACGGCGTCTCCGCGCGGCTCACGTTCAGCAATTCCCTGCTGAGAGCGGAACACCTGTCGGACAAAAAGTGCAACGCCCTGTGCGCGCGGTTTGAGCGCAACGGGCCGGTGGAGAGCGGCGTGATCGTCCACTCGGAGCTGCTGCTCAGCTACCTGAAAAGGCATTATCCCGGGCTGTACTTTGTGTCCTCCACCACCAAGGTGCTGACGGATTTCAGCGCCTTCGTGGCCGAGCTGGACCGCCCGGAGTTTCGCTTCGCGGTGCCGGACTTCCGGCTGAACCGGGCGTTCAACAGGCTGAACGCGCTGACCGCCGCGCAGAAGCGCAAGGTGGAATTCCTATGCAACGAATGCTGCTGGTTTGAATGTTCCGACCGGAAGGCCTGCTATGAGAATGTCAGCCGCAAGAACCTGGGGGAGGACTGCGCCGACCACGTCTGCTGCTCCCCGACGGCCGCGCGGGGCTATCGCTTCTCCGACGCCATGGAGAACCCTGGCTTCATCGGCGCGGAGGACATCCGGGACACCTACCTGCCGGCCGGCTTTTCCCACTTCAAGATCGAGGGGCGCGGCCTGGGCAGCGCCGTGGTGCTGGAATTCCTGCTCTACTACATGACCAGGCCGGAGCGCCGGCTGAAGGTCCGGGAGGAGATCTATCTGGACAGCGCGCTGGATTTGTTTTAGCTAAGTCAAGGGAAATCAACACAGAAATGCAGTTCAAGACGCCGAAAATGCATCGTTCCGAATTTAGAAACAGACTCTAGGGCGTGTTCCCAGAATCCCGAAAATGCACATCCCTGACTTTAGAAACACGCCCTGGGGGTGGCAGCCGTCACACCACCCGCACCGTGAGGCGGACCTCCCGCGCCGCCTCCGGCAGGTCTTCCTCCGCGCTCATCTGGAAATAGGGGCTGCCGTCCGTTCGGAAGTGCACCCGGCGGATGCCGTCGCAGCGCAGGTGCTCGTGCAGGCCCGTCT
>CAMVBO010000052.1 GCA_947165745.1 uncultured Clostridia bacterium
CACCTGATTGGGAATCAGGTACATCCGGTAGGCCGCGGCGGCTACCGTCAATCCCAGGATGACAAACAGGTTGTTTTTCAGCTCTGTGCGCAGCGTCTTGCTCATACTCTTCCTCCCGTTGACAGCCTGATCAGTTTACCACAAATCCGGCGCGAATTCAACAGGAACGCATCGCTTTCCAGTGGCATAGTGATAAACCAGACCGGGTGTGTTCCGGCGATCAGACGAAAGAGAGGCGTTAAAGGATGTATTATGAGACGATGCCGCTGTATCCGGCGCTGCGGCCCGGGTGCGATGGCGGGGAATGCGTGCGGGTGCCCGTGTTCGGCGGCGGCGACGGCCCCGGCGACCGGCTGCCCCAGCTGCGCTGTCCCCGCCGCGTGACGATAGAAAACCCCTGCCGGCCGGGGGAGTATGCCGAGGTGCTGCTGGGCCTGGACGGCTGCGGCAACCTGGTAGTGTGCGTAAAGCGTGAGCCGGAGCGGGATTGCTGCCGGCCCCGTCCGCCCAGGCCCTGTCCGCCGGGACCGCTTCCTCCGCCGGAGCCCAGGTGTTCAAGGCGGGGCAGACTCTACGGCACCTGGCGGTGACGGCGTCATACTACTCTTAGTTTAGACAGCGAAAGCACCCACTGAATCGCTGGATTAGAGTGTGTTTCTAAAGCCTGGGATGTGCAAGTCCGAGTGGATTTTCCGTCAAAACAAGGCGGAAAACCGCAGGCTTGCTGGCGGCAAGTCAAGGTTTGACAACGCAGTTTTGGCGGAAAAGACGCCGAAATTGCATGTTCAGGATTTTAGAAACACACTCTAGTCTGAGAGGCGTATCAGGCGTCCGCGACACGGGCGTCTCCTTCGCCATTCAGGATTGCCTCCAACAGCCGCCTGTCGTCCGTGAGACGGACCAGGCGGCTGCCGCTGTACACGGCGTACAGGGTGATCGCGTCCGCCCGTGCAGCGCGCAGGGCGTCCCGGGCGGCGCAGTCCTCCCCGACAGCCAGCACGCGGGCGGGGACAGGCCGGGCGATGGGCGCGAGCGTCCCCAGCAGGGCCTTCAGATTCGCGCCGGAAAGCGCGCGGCGCTCGTCGCCCGCCGAGGCCAGCAGGAACACCGCCGCGAACAGCATCGACAGGTTGAGCCGGCGCAGGACCAGCACCATATAGAGGGCCAGCACCGCCAGCACCGCCGCTGTGACGCGCCCCAGCAGGATGCCCAGCTCCACCGCGCGCCCACGGCCCATCCGGTCGCAGAGCAGCGCGTAGAGCATTCGCCCGCCGTCCAGCGGCAGTGCGGGCAGCAGGTTGAACACCGCCAGCATCAGGTTCGCCTGGATCAGTGCCAGCGTCAGGCCGGGGGAGAGGGCGCGCCAGTGGGCCAGCGCCGCCGAGGTGACGAGGCACAGCAGGCTGCCCGCCGGGCCCGCCGCCGCCACCGCCAGCAGCCTGCCCGGCGCGATGGCATAGGGGTTTTCCAGCTGTATGGCCCCGCCGAAGGGCATCAGCCTGAGCTGTCGCACGCCCACGCCCAGCGCCCGGGCCGCCAGCAGATGGGACGCTTCATGCGCGGCCAGACCGATGGCCAGCGCCGCCACCTCGTCCCGGGCGCCCAGCGCCAGCGCCAGAACGGGCATCAGCAGTGCCAGAGGGTGGGCCAGCAGCTTCGTTCTGCCCAGGGTCAGCGCCATGGCTACAGCGCCAGCCTTTCCGTCGGGTCCACGCTTTCGCCGCCCTGCCGCAGCTCAAAGTACAGCCCCTCGCCGCCCATTCCCAGACGGTCGCCGCGATTCACATTGTCGCCCTGCCGGACCGAGACCTCCGAGAGGTTTGCGTACACGCTCTCCAGCCCCTCGCCGTGGTCCACCAGCACGCCGAAGCCGCCGCTGGACAGGGCGCTGACCGCCGTGACCGTGCCCGCCCCGACACAGCGCACCGCCTGGCCCGCACCGTCGAACAGCGTCCAGGGCTGCAGGGCGCTCCAGCGGTGGGCCACCGGGTCGTCCACGGGCCGAGACAGGCTTGTCCCGCCGGACACGTTCAGAAAGACCAGCGCGGATTCCGGCATCAGGTTGCGCACGAACGTCAACTCGCCCAGGGAGTCGTCCAGGTTGATGCGCATGGTCAGCGCCCGCCGCACGCCCTCGCTGGCCTTTTGCGCCCAGGGCTCGCGCACATTGCCCAGCGCCAGTATCCCCAACAGCACGGCGCAGGCAATGGCGCTGTTGCGCAGCAGCCGCTCGGAAAACGTGGGCTTACGCCGAACGCGCGGCATGTGCGCCGCGGCCTTGCGTTCATTCCGATTGGCGGGTTCCTCCTGCCCCTGCGGCAGCTTTTCTGCCTTGTGGATCCGGGCCGGGCGCACAGGAGTTTCGCTTTTTTTCGCCGCGCCGGAGGGAGCCGCTTTCCTTCGCCTTCTCCCTGGCTTGACTTCCGCCGGTTTGATCTGCGCCGCGTCCGGCGGCAGCTGGGTGTGTATTTGCAGCGTGCTGTTTTCAGACATTAAAATCCCTCCCGTCGCTCAAGCGTATGCGGGAGGGGGAGGAAATAGAGTTGAGAGTTTAGAGTTGACAGTGAAGAGCCGGCGGCGCATCGCGGGATGTCAGCGGGATTGGCAAATCACTGTTTGGGAGTGATCCAAACAGATCCGATCGCTATGAAAAACGATGGCAGAGGCATTGCCATCGCTTCATTCTATTTCAATGTTCTTCACGCCATGGGAGAGAATGAGGTTAATCAATTCGTTTCTGGAGTAGTTGGTCTCGGCGGCGATGCGGTCCAGTTCCGCGAGGGTTTCTTCCTTGATGCGGACAGTGATAATGCGGTTGCCATCTTCGCCCCGCTTCTTTATCTTCAAAGGCTCATTGTTCATATCAAACACCCTTTCACTTTATGTTAATTATATATTGACAAGAGATGGTTTGATATGCTACAATAAGATATCAGAATTGATGTTGATTTATGTTACAAAGAATAGAAATGGAGGCGGTGGCGTTGGCTGATACAATGGGAACTAAAGAAGCGAGTGAAAAGTGGGGTTACAGTCAGTCGACAATTAGTAGTTGGTGCCGAGATGATTTAATCCCAAACGCTACGCAGGATGCAAAGGGAAGCCCATGGCATATCCCCAAAGATGCTAAGTGTCCACGTCCAATTCTAAAAGTGAATAGGACCTGATGCTTTGAATATGCTAATTGATTGATGAGAGGAGAATGAATTATGAAGAAACTGCTTGGTTGCCTTTTGATCATAGTATTGTCTCTTTTGTTGGTTAGTGCTTCTGCTGAAGAGTTTTCTCTACGCAATGGAGTAAAGTTTGGTATGACAGAAAATGAGGTTATTCAGACTGAGAATATAGGTTTTGAGGATGCAGATTGGTCGAAATACACTTCACTAAAAGCCATCAGATCTGAAGAACCTCTAACACTTGCAGGCGCCGATGGTACTATTGTTTATTTCTTTGATAAAAATGAGGGACTTGTCGCTTGTTTCTACAGACATAATGGTATGTCTTTGTTTGGGAATATCATTAATGATTCTGATAATCAAGCTGTTATTGATAAACTAACAGAAAAATATGGGCAACCCATAGGTAAAGATAGCGACTTCGTTGCAATTGGAAATTACATTGACGCTGTTGATTATTATAATGAACAATATTTTGATGCTCCTTATGACTTGACTTTTTATCAATGGCTATCTCCAATAGATAATGGCTATGTCGATATAATGTTTTTGTATACAAGGTATAGGGAAGGCGGTTCTCCTGACAGTAGAACGATAACCTATACATTTAGAACAAATGAAGAAGTTGAGGCAGTTTTAGACCAAATTCAGCAGAAGGAAGACTCTCTCAATAATGATTTGTAAAAAACACTATTCCACAACAGGGGCGGCTTACACTTGCCGCCCCTGTCTTTTCATATAGTCCGCTGGCTCGCCCTCGCCAACACGCTTTTGCTGATGCCTGTCATCTTCTGGGCCTGCCCGAGACGATTCCCTGTCGCCAGCAGGTCGTGGGCATGGGGAAGTTGGGCGTGGGACAGCAGCCAAAGCCTTCCCCTTTAGGGAAGGCTTGGTAAACGGCGGGCGGCGCAACGCCGCCCCTGCTGTATGACTATGCGCCTGGAAACAGCCCTAATCTCTCTTCAATGACAACACCCGTTCCGTCGCGGTATGCTGCCGCTGCTCGTGCTGGCGGGAACGCATCACCACGTTCAGCACCAGGCCGATGCCCATCATACTGGTGAGCATGTTGCTGCCGCCATAGCTGACGAAGGGCAAGGGGATGCCGGTGACGGGCAGCAGGCCGATCACCATGCCGATGTTTTCCACCACATGGAACAGGATCATGGCCATTACGCCCACGATCAGGTAAGAGCCGTAGGGGTCGTTGGTGCGCACGGCCAGCACGATCAGCCGCGCGATCAGCAGCGCGTAGGCCAGCACCAGCGCCGTGCCGCCCACCAGGCCGAAGGATTCGCACACGATGGCGAAGATGAAGTCGGTGTGGTCGTCGGAGATGTAGCCCAGGGAGGCGAAGCTGCCAGGGCTGACGATGCCCTTGCCCCAAATGCCGCCGGAGCCGATGGCGATCTGGCCGTTGATGATCTGGCGCGCCTCGTCCGGGTAGGCCTCCGGATTCAGCCACATCAATATGCGGGTGAAGCGGAAGTTGTCGGAGCCTGAATTGTTCATAAAGTACCACAGCGGGATCATCAGCAGCACCATCACGCCCAGCACGCCCCAGATCAGCTTGCTGTTGGTGCCGGAGACGAACACCATCACGCTGAACACGGCCACGTACACCAGCGCCGTGCCAAAGTCCGGCTGGGCGACCACCAGCACGATCGGGATGCCCACGTAGATGGTCAGCGGGATGATGTCGTGGATGGTCATAATGGGCTTCATGCGCACGCAGAAGGCCTTGGACAAGGCGATGATGATGGCGATTTTACAGACCTCCGACGGCTGGAAGCCGCGGTCGCTGCCCCAGTTGAAGAAGGCCGTCATGCCGCCGCGCCCGGCGCGGGCCAGCAGCAGCGTCAGCGTCAAAAGCACGATCTGCGCCGCATAGATGGTGTTGGCGTAATGCTCGTACAGCTGATAGGGGAAAAAGATGATGAAGGACATGGCCACCAGCCCCGCGCCGATCCAGAACAGCTGCAAGCGGGGATAGAGGATGGACTGGGTCTCGAGCATTTCGATCACGTTGGCGGGTCGCTCCACCACCTGGGAAGAAGTGGCCGAGAAGATGCAAACCACGCCGAACAGCGAAATGGTCAGCACGATGATCAACAGGGGCCAGTCGAAATATCGCATCAGGCTCCTGTCGAAGCGGTTGTCCTTGATGTACTTGAAAAATGCCTTGATTCTGGAAAGCATATCTTTTTCCTGTCGTTGGTTGTTCTTTTGGGGATCGGCGGGGGAGCTTGCCGCCCGTCAGTCTGCGAGGGAGAAGTCCTTGGGCACGTTGAAATTTTCGCTGTGCTGGAGGGAATCCAGGTAGTACTCGATCACGGGCTTGACGGCGTAGGCGGAGTAGGCGCCGGCGTAGCCGTTCTGCACGTAGCAGACCACCACGATCTTCGGGCTGTCCGCCGGGGCGTAGGCCACCATCCAGCTGTTGTTCTCCACGTCCAGCTCGGTTCTCTGGGAGGTACCGGTTTTCGCGGCGATCTTGTACTTGCTGTCGCGGAAGTACTTGGATGCTGTACCGCCGGCCACCTCGTCGGTAACGTCCTCCATGCCGGCGTGGATGGCGGCGATGTAGGTGGGGTCGGCGTCGATCTTGTTGGCCACCACAGGCTGCTTTTCCAGCACCACGGTGCCGTCTGGCGCGATGATCTTGTCCACGATCTGGGCGTCATACACGGTGCCGCCGTTCACGATGGCGCTGACGTAGCGCGCGGCGGCCACGGGCGTGATCTGGGTGATGGACTGGCCGACGGCGCACATGATGGTTTCGTTGGGCGTCCAGTAGATGTCGGCCAGGTAGGTAACGAAGGTGTTGACCATGTAGTGGCTGGAGATATACTCCCTGGGCAGCCCGATGTCATACTGCAATATCTCGCGGATGGGCTGGTACCACTGCTCCTTGGTGTTGTAGCTGATGGCGATCTTCATCAGGTCGCTCAGCGCCTTTTCCAGCACCTCGTTGGACACGTTCATCTTGCGCTCGGAGATGATCTGCTCCAGCGTGGTCTTCATGGCGGTGTAGGTCAAAAGCGGCTTGGCCGTGTTCTGCCAGGTCACGCTGTTTTCCGGGTCGTACAGCATGTGCTGGTTGCCCACGAAGCTGGTGGCCTCGCCGGGCAGCTCGATGTTGGTCTTGCTGGTGAGCCCCAGGGCCGCCGCCCACTGGTAGAGCCGGTCGATGCCCAGCCGATAGCCCACGGTGTAGAAGTACATATTGCAGCTGTTCTTCAGGGCGCGCTCCAGGTTCTGGTTCTGGTGCTCCTCCGGGTGGCTGGTCCAGCACTTGGCGGGCCGGTCGCTGTTGGTCTCGGTAAAGCCCTCGGCCCGGTCGTTGATGATTTCGTCCACGGTAATCACGCCCTCGGAGAGGCCGCCCAGGGCGGTGCACATCTTGAAGATGGAACCGGGGGCATCCTTGGTGCCGATGGCGCGGTTCAGCAGGGGATTGTTGCCCGTCAGCACGGCGTCCCACAGCGTGGGATCCACCTTGCCGTCGTTGAACATGCTCAGGTCATAGCTGGGCTCGCTCACCATGCCCAGCACACGGCCGGTATAGGGGTCCATGGCCACCATCGCGCCGGTCTCTGCCAGCTTGATCTCGCGGCCCTGTTCGGCGTACTCCTTCAGGATGTCCTCGTTTTCGCGCAGCCAGTGGCCCCAGCGCAGAGAATCCTCCTGGATGCCGTGGATGGTCTTGATGGCATTGCGCAGCCGACCGGCCATGTAGTTTTGCAGATCCACGTCGATGGTCAGCACCACCGAATTTCCGTCCGTGGGCGCGGTGTAGGAAAGCTCGCGCACAGCCTTGCCTCGGGTGTCCACCTCCACGGCGCGGCTGCCCTGACGATATTGAATGTAGGGGGTGAGCTGATCCTCCAGCGAGCGTTCCACGCCGTCGGAGCCGATGTAGGCGTCGTTGGGATAGCCCTGGTTCTGATAGGTTTCCAGCTGGTTGGCGGAAATCTTGCTGGTGTAGCCCACCACGTGGCAGGCGGTCTCGCCCTGGGGATAGAGCCGGGAGGAGCTTTCCTCTACGTCCACGCCCAGCAGGTCCAGCGAGCGCACCTCGATTTCCGAAACCGTCTCATAGCCCACGTCGTAGGCGATGGTCACGGGGGTGGGCTTAAAGGCGTTCATCCGGCTCTCCTGCCAGAGGGCCAGCACCTTCACGATCATGCTCTCGTCGGCGTCGTTGCCCAGCACGTCCAGCACCCGGTATTTCTGCAGCAGTGTGCGGTACAGGTCCTTTTCGTCCACGTTGTTGACGTAGAAGTTGCTGCGCCACTGGTTTTCACGGGTCTGTTCCACGGCGGCGTTGTCGGAGCCGCTGTTGAAGCGCCACACACCATCTTCGTCTTTCTTCAGCCAGAAATCGTTGACGGTGCTCTTGCCGTTGGATTCCACCAGCTTGATCACGTCCACCAGCGTCTGGGTGTAGGCCAGGCGGTCGGCGTCGCTGTTTCTCAGCGGGTCGCGGTAGAACGTGACGTTGAAGCTGCGCCGGTCGTAGGCCAGGGGCACCATGTTGGTGTCGTAAATGGTGCCGCGCATGCCGTAAAGTGTGATGGTCTTGGCAGAGCGGGTTTCAGCCCGCTCGGTATAGGCCTCGCCCCTGGATCGGATCATCCAGTTCAGACGCAGGAAAAACGCGGCAAACACAAAGACCAGTATGCCGGAGAGTATCAGCATTCGCTTGAAATAGGGCTTCAAAAGGATTTCACCTCCCGGTCACGGGTGGGGACGCGCCCGCGATTGCCGCCGAGCAGCAGGTGGTAGGCCGCCGGCCTCAGCAGCAGAGTCAGCGCCGTGACGATCAGCGCGCGCACGACGATATTCACAAAGTACATCCATTGCAGCGTGGCTGTGTTGAAATACTGGATCACCAGCAGCACGATTTCGCCCAGGGTGTACAGCACGAACACCCATATCCCGCGCTGCAGCTGCTTCCGGTGCGCCACGCGCCGCCCGGTGCGCAGGTGCTCGCCGGGGTTGTAGAGGATCAGGCCGATGAGGAAGCCCACGGCCATGAAGAAGAACGTCATGATGCCCAGCGTGCCGGAGGTGATGTCGATCAGCAGGCCGCCGATCGTGCCGTACAGCAGTCCGCGCATGCGGCCCATCAGCATCCCGATCAGCAGCACGGCCACCACCGTCATGGGCACGGCGTATACGCCGTCATAGACGATGGGCAGCACGGTGGTGTCCAGAATAAAGCATGCCAGGATCAGCAGAGCCGGGGCAAAACGTCTAAGCAAAGTAACCTCCAATTAGGAATGAGGAATGAGGAATGAGGAATGAATAGTGTGATAT
>CAMVBO010000053.1 GCA_947165745.1 uncultured Clostridia bacterium
GCTCTTCCGAGGTGATCACCTTCTCGGAGGGCAACACGTTTGTGCGCATCAACGAAACCGTGCGCGACCGGGACGTGTTTCTCGTGCAGCCCATCGGCATGCATTCCAACGACGAATTCGTGGAGATCCTGTTCTGGATGGACGCCTTCAAGCGCTCCAGCGCCTTGTCCTGCACGCTCATCATGCCCTATTTCGGCTATGGCAAGGGCGACAAGAAGGACGAGCCCCGCGTGTCCATTCGCGCCCGGGTTTGCGCCGAGTGCATGGAACTGGCCGGCGCGGACCGCTTCGTGACCATGGACCTGCACGCCCCCCAGCTGCAGGGCTTCTTCAAGCGCCCCATGGACCACCTCTACGCCATGCCGATGCTCACCGAGGTCATCAAGCACGAACACATTGAAAACGCGGTGATCGTCAGCCCCGACGCCGGTTTTGCCAAGCAGGCCCGCAAGTTTGCCGACGCGCTGCACCTGCCCATCGCCATCGGCGACAAGACCCGCTCCGACCACAGCGAAAACGCCGAGGTGCTGGAGGTCATCGGCGATGTGAAGGGCAAGAACTGCATCATCACCGACGATTTCACCATCTCCGGCGGCACGCTGGTGAACCTGGCCGAGACCCTGCGCGCCCGCGGCGCGAAGGAGATCGTGGCCCTGCTCAGCCACAACATCATCTCCGAAAAGGGCGTGGAGCGCATCAACGCCAGTCCCATCAAGCGCATCTACTCCACCGATACCGTGGAAAACCCCAACATCATCGGCCAGGAAAAGTTCCGCACGGTTTCCGTCGCGCCCATGTTCGCCGAGACCGTAATGCGCTATTACAACTACCAGTCCGTCAATTCCATGTTCTTCAAGCTGCCCGACAACGTGGTCTCGGCCGGCTTCAAGCTGGCGGGGCTGGAGATGTGATGGATACAGCTTGACGGTCAGCGGCCATTGGAATGGCGGGGGAGAGGCCGCCTTTCCAATTATCACCGAATTGCCGTTTTGTCTTAAAACAGGAATATCACAGCGATGGTATAATCAATGGGTACGCAGTTCAATGCGTATCCATTCCATATTTAATGAGGTCAAACATGAACAGAAAAGAAATCGCCGAGATCCGCCGCCGCCTGAACCCGGACAAGAACGCCATCAGCCGGGTGCGCGGCTGTTATGTCAACGAAAAGCGGGAGGTGGTGGCCGCCTTCGACCGCTCGCTGCTCAGCTTTCCCCAGGAGGAGCAGGAGAAGTACCTGGCCATCTTCAAGCGCACGCTGGCGGGCGTGCCCGGGAAGAATCTGATTGACATTGAATTTCGCCCGGACCAGGTGATGGAGGACGAGGCTCACGGCCTGCTGATGGGCCTGCGCAACACCGCGCTGTCCGTGGACGAGGGCGCGGAGGCCCTGTGTGGCAAGATCATTGAGAATCTGGAGCTGGAGGGCAATTACCTGATCCTGATGATGCACGACGCCTATGACGTGCCCTTCAAGCACACCGACGAGAACAAGGTCGACGTCATCAGCGAAGAGGTGTTCAACTACATCATCGTCAGCGTCTGCCCGGTGAAGCCCACCAAGCCGGCGCTCAGCTATTGCAGCGACGACAACGCCTTCCACAGCCGGGAGATGGACTGGGTGGTGTCCGCGCCGGAGCTGGGCTTCATGTTTCCCACCTTTGACGACCGCGCCGCCAACATCTACAGCGCACTGTACTTCACCCGCGACGCCGCCGACGTGCACGACGAGTTCATCGACGCGGTGTTCCACGCCGACGCGCCCATGCCCGCCGCAGAGCAGCGGGAGGTGTTCCAGGCGGTGCTGGAGGAGGCGCTGGACGAGGACCTGAGCTTTGAGGTGGCCCAGACCGTGCACGAGCAGTTCCGGGAGATGATCGAGGCCCACAACCAGGACAAGGCCGCCGAGCCGCTGGTAATCTCCAAGCGGGAGGTGACCGGCATGCTGGAATCCTGCGGCGTGCCGGACGCGAAGCTGGAGGCCTTCGAGCAGCGGTACGACGCCGAGTTCGGCCAGGGCATGGAGCTGCGGGCCGTGAACATTGCCGAACCGAAGAAGTTTGAGGTGCGCACGCCGGATGTGGTGGTGCAGGTGAACCCGGAGCGCAGCGATTTGATTGAGACCCGGATCATCGACGGCTTCAAGTACATTCTCATCCGCGCCGACGAGGGCGTGGAGGTCAACGGGGTGAACATCTCCATCGCCGCGGCCCAGGCCGAAGCGGGGGAGGGCGAAGCGCCGTTCTGATGCATTGTCATGGACCACAAGAACAGATCCTGGTGGTTGCAAGTCAAGGAAAAGCAACACAGAAATGCAGTTCAAGGCGCCGAAAATGCATCTTGGGGAATTTAGAAACACACTCTAGCGTCAGGATCTTTCCGTTTGAAAAAACCGGCGTTTGCGGCGCACGAGCCGTTTGTGCAGAAAAAACCGGATTGCCACGTCGAATCCTTTGGATTCTCCCCACAATGACGTTGTACACAGCCATTGGGCATCGCGTCATTGCAAGGGGCCCGCGTCAGCGGGCGACGTGGCAATTCGGTTTTCTTGCAAATTACAGCCTTGCGGCCACCTGCGCGGCCAGGGCGGCGTTGTTGTACACCAGATGGATGTTGCTGGCCAGTGAATCGCCGCCGGTGATGTCCTTGATCTTCGCCAGCAGGAAGGGCGTGGTCTGCTTGCCCTTGATGCCCAGCCGGTTGGCCTCGGCCACGGCCTCGTCGATGGCCCGGTTGATCACGGCGGGGTCCATGCTGTATTCCTCGGGGATGGGGTTGGTGACCAGCATGCCGCCCTTCAAGCCCATATCCAGCTTGGCGCGGAAGGCGGCGGCCACCTCGCCCGGAGTGTCCAGGCGGTAGTCCACGCCGAAGCCGCTGACCCGGGTGTAGAAGGCGGGCAGCTCGTCGGTGCCGTAGCCGATCACCGGTACGCCCTTGGTCTCCAGGTACTCCAGCGTCAGCCCCAGGTCGAGGATGCTCTTGGCCCCGGCGCACACCACCAGCACCGGCGTCTGGGCCAGCTCCTCCAGGTCGGCGGAGATGTCCATGGTGACTTCCGCGCCCCGGTGCACGCCGCCGATGCCGCCGGTGGCGAACACCCGGATGCCCGCCATGGCCGCGATGATCATCGTGGTGGCTACGGTGGTCGCGCCGTCGTCGCCCCGGGCGACGAGCACGGGCAGATCGCGGCGGGAGGCCTTGATGACCTCCGTGCCCTTCTTGCCCAGGTACTCGATCTCATCCTTGCTCAGTCCGGCTTTCAGCTTGCCGCCGATGATGGCGATGGTGGCCGGCACCGCGCCGTTTTCCCGGATGATCCGCTCCACGTTCAGCGCCGTCTCCACGTTCTGGGGATAAGGCATGCCGTGGCTGATGATGGTGGATTCCAGCGCCACGACGGGCTTGCCCGCCGCGAGGGCTTCGCGCACCTCGGGGGAGATTTCAAGGTATTTATTCATGCTATTCCTCCTGCTGTCTGATGAGTTTCATGCGCTCCACGAGCGCCTTTTCGTCGATTTCCGGGCTCACCGTCTCCATGCTCTCCACGGCGATGGCGGCGGCGGCCAGACCGGCCGCGGCGCAGTCCCGCAGGGTACCTCCCCGCGCCAGCGCCCAGGTGAGGGCCGCGGTGAAGGCGTCGCCCGCGCCGGTGGCGTTCACCATGCGCACGGGCCCGCCCGGCAAAAACAGCGTCTCGTGCCCGTCCGCGCAGCAGACGCCCCGCTCGCCCAGGGTGATGAAGGCCCGATTCGCGCCCAGCGCCACCAGGCGGCGGGCGGCCCGGGCGGCGGAATCCGGCCCGTGGACGGGGATGCCGGTGAGGGTCTCCGCCTCGATGGCGTTGGGCTTGACAGCGGCCAGCTTCGGCAGCGCGCCCAGCAGCCGCGGGGCCTTCGCCGTGCTCACCGCGTCCGCCACCAGCGGCGCGCGCAGGCGCTCTGACAGGTATTCCAGCGTCCCGGCGGGCAGGTTGGCGTCCAGCACCACCGCGTCCATGCCGTCCAGCGTCTCCAACCGCGCCTCCAGCGCCTCCGGCGTCAGCCTGTCGCAGATGCCCATGTCGTTCACGGCCAGCTGCATGTCGCCGCCGGCGTCCGCGATGAACAGATAGGACGAGCTGGCCTCGCCGGGAAAGGTGAAGCACAAACCGGTGTCCACCCCCGCCCGGGCGCAGTCGGCGCGCACGAGTTCGGCGAAGGAATCCGTGCCCAGGGGGGCGATCAGGTGGGTTTCCGCCCCGAGCCGCGCCAGGTTGCAGGCGATGTTTCGGCCCACGCCCCCGGCGGACAGCCGCACCCTGCCGGGGCTGGAGTCCTGCATGGACAGCCTGCCCGCCGGGAAGCCGCCGATATCGATGTTCGCCGCGCCGATCACCGCGCAGCGCAGCCTGCAAACGCGCATAGCCGTCCCTCGCTTTCGTATCTACCATTATACAACCGGCGGCTGCAGAAGACAAGGTGGCGCCAGATAATTTCCTCGCTGGTTCCTGCGGCGGGTGGTCGCGACGATTCTTGTACGAAATGTACAAAACTTTGTCGATATTATATACATATTCGTGGGACATGTACGAAAAATTTTCACAAAGCCCGTTGTTTTTGTCATAATTTGACTATAAAATAGAAAGTACTTATAGTATCGGAGGTATGGCAGCATGCCCAATCGGACGAGACATTTCCTGCGCGTCGCGCTGCTCCTGGCCCTCATGGCCATCATCGCGGGCACTTCCGCCCTGGCGGATTCCATCGCGGTGAAGCTGAACGCGACCACAAAGATCTATCAGTCCGCCGATCCCTCCGCCCGTTCCGTAAAGGCCCCCAAGAACCTGAAAGTCACGCTCAAGGCCTATGCCAAGGGCTGGGGAAAGATCTCCTATCGGGGCCATATCGGCTATGTGAAGCTGAAGTATCTGGATCGGGAAACCCCGGTGAAGGCCTATGTGGCCGAAAACGCGAAAGTCTACAAGGACGCCTCCGGCTCCAAAAAGCTGGGTACGGTGCCCGCCGGCACCGTGGTCTATGTTGTGGGCGTGGACGGCAGCTATGTGCGCGTCTGCAACAAGGCCGGCACGAAGCGTGGCTATATGAAGGCCAGCGTCCTGTCCGCCGAAAAGGTGAAGAACGACAGCGCCGAGGGCGACGCGGGCGGCGAAGCCGTGGCGGAAGCCGTGCCGGAGTCCCTGCGTTCCACCACCACGTCTCCCGGGGCGTCGAAGGTCGAATACGCCATCTACCTGGCGCAGAACCTGCTGCGCGCTCCCTATGCCGCGAACGCGACCCCGCCCAAGACCTTTGACTGCGCGAAGTTCTGCCACTACTGCTACACCAAGGCCCAGAGCGGCGCCATCAAGGGCACTTCCTATGCCCAGGGCTATGACGACAGCTATCCGAAGGTCGACTACGACGATCTGAAGCGGGGCGACATGGTGTGCTTCGACACCATCAGCGACGACGACCAGTGCGACCACACCGGCATCTATCTGGGCGGCGGCTATTTCATCCACGCCTCCTCCGCGGCCAAGCAGGTGGTGCTCAGCTCCCTGAGCTCCGGCTACTACAAGCGCACGTTCAGCTGGGGAAGAAGGATATTTGAGGGCTAGAGCGTGTTTCTAAATTCCCCAAGATGCATTTTCGGCGCCTTGAACTGCATTTCTGCGTTGGTTTCCCTTGACTTAGCGCCACTAAGCCTGCGGAAAACCGCCTTGAAATGCAGCCCAATCCACTCGAAACTGCACATGTCTCATTTTAGAAACACACTCTAGATGTATTGTGAGCGCCTGATGCCGACGCATCGCCGCTCATCGGAAAACAGAGATCCTTCGCTTCACCCGGGACGACGACACCGCAGTGTCTGTCTTCCCGGGTGAAGCGAAGGATCTGTCTGTTTTTGGCAGCCGCTGTCACAGAGCGCCTACGCGTTCGGTTCCTCGCGCCACACGCCTGTGAAGCTGACCTGGGCCGGCCCCGTCATGTACAGGCGGCCGCCCTCGTCCCAGCGGACGCGCAGCGTGCCGCCGGGCAGGCGGATGTCCGCCTCCCGGGGCAGGAGGCCGCGGCTGGCCCCGGCGGCCAGCACCGCGCAGGCCCCGGTGCCGCAGGCCAGCGTGGGGCCCGCGCCCCGCTCCCAGACGCGCACGTCCGCGCCGCCCGATTCGTTCACCCTGCAAAATTCGATGTTGGCGCGGCGGGGGAAGGCGCTGTGCCTTTCCAGCAGCGCGCCCAGGCGGGTAAATTCATCTCCATCGGGGTACAGGTCGAAGGTCACGGCGTGGGGGTTGCCCATGGACACGCAGAAGAAGCGCAGCGTCCGGCCTTCCACTTCCAGCGTGATTTCATTGCTCTCGGCGTTCACGGGGATCTTCGCCGGGTCGAAGACGGGCGCGCCCATGTCCACGGTCAGGCGCTTGGCCCGGTCGCCCTCGACTTCCAGCGCGAGCGTCATCACCCCGGCCAGCGTTTCGATGGTCATTGTCCGGTTGCGGCAAAGCCCGCCGTCGTACAGGAACTTGCCCAGGCAGCGGATGCCGTTGCCGCACATTTCCGGCTCCGAACCGTCGGCGTTGAAGATGCGCATGCGGGCGTCGGCCGCGTCGGAGGGCAGGGCCAGGATCAGCCCGTCCGCGCCGATGCCGGTATGCCGGTCGCACAGCCGCCTGGCCAGGGCGTCCGGCCGGGGCGTCGGTTGACGAAAGCCGTCGATTATGATAAAATCATTACCGATACCATGCATCTTTGTGAATTGCATCGTGTCTGCCGCCTTTCCGCGTTTTCAGTGGGATCGGAGCCCGCATGGCGGGCTTGTTGCGCCCATTATAAACGATGGCGGAGCATTTTGCAAGGCCGGTGCCGGTATACACATGAGAATATGGAGGGTTTTTGAATGAAGAAGCTGCTTGCGCTTGCTCTGGCGCTGATGCTGATGATGGCATCCGTCGCCTTTGCGGAGATTTGATGGTCAACAACCCCCAGGGCGCCCAGACCGTGGATCTGTCCAACCTGGTTGCCAGCTTTGCGCTGGGCGCGCCGGAGGGCGTTCCCACCGTGCAGCTGGACGTGACGAGCGAAACCGGCGCGCTGCTCGGGGCCGAGATCCAGTTTATCGACGGCAACATGGTGCTGAACGTGGACGGCATGAGCCGCCCCATCGCCGCCAGCATGAACAACGCCCAGGCCCAGGAAATGCTCGAGGAGATGTTCAGTAAAATCGACTCCACGTCGAGCGTGAAGCTGCCCGCCTTCAAGGGCGTCACCATCCCGAAGATCCCGCTGATGGAGGTCACGAGCCTGCTGCCGATGCTGGGCATCGAGCCCGTTGTGGACGGCCAGACCGCCACCTTTGAGATTCCCGCCCAGTTCGTCAGCGCGATCCTGCAGATGGTTCTGGCCCAGATTCCCGAGCAGACCAAGGCCATGCTGGGCGGCCTGGACAAGGCCCTGGCAAACCAGCAGTTTGGCATCAACGGCAAGATCTCCGACGACGGCGCCAACGCCGAGCTGCTGCTGGACCTGGTTCCCGAGCAGAACGGCGCGCAGATCGTGCCCATGGCCAGCCTGTACCTGGCTTCCTCTGCCAACAGCGACAGTTTTGAAATCATCGTGTATCAGAACGGCTCTCCCATCACGTTGGGCAAGCTGGACCTGGCCTCTGACCCCGCCGCCGCCACGCTGGATCTCGCCATCAACCTGATGGGCCAGATCACGATGAACTTCAGCCTGTATCCCCAGGATGGCGCGCAGGTCGCGGCCATGGAGATGAACGCCGCCGGCCAGAAGCTGAACGCCAGCCTGACCTATGGCGAGCAGGGCGACCAGGAGTACGCCACCTTCGCCTTTGAGATCCCGAACCAGAACACGGCCGCAAGCGTCGACATCGTCGAGGCTCCCACGGCGGACGGCCATAAGGAAGGCACCGTGGGCCTTAACCTTGCCACCGGCGAACAGACCATCAACCTGACCGCCGACCTGGCCGAGGGCATGGAAGACGTCACCTTCCGTCCCATTGCCAACGCCAGCCAGGCCTATGACGCCAATCGGATGACCGAGGCCGACAACCGGGCCCTGGCTGCGGACCTGCAGAACGCGCTGGCCGGGCTGATGGGCTATCTGAACAGCATCCAGGCCCAGCCCGCCGCGTAAGCAAGGGGCAAGGGCGTTGAGGGGGAGCCGCACGGGCGGCTCCCCCCTTATATTCCTCCATGTGTTATTATTTGGTGAAATCCCGGGGTTTTGCATGACAAATTCATACAAAAGGGGTATCATCAACAGTGGCGCAGAAGCCCGCGAAAGCGGCGAACGCTATTATATACCGCCGGTTTCGGCGATACATCATAAAAACAGGACAGGTGATAGATTATGACCAAAGTCAACATCATTTCCGGCTTCCTCGGCGCGGGCAAGACCACGCTG
>CAMVBO010000054.1 GCA_947165745.1 uncultured Clostridia bacterium
ATAAAATGACGTTTTTGCAGAAGGCGCGCGAGGGACTGCACAAGCTGATGGTGGGCCGACGCGGCGCGGACGAGCTTTCCCTGGCGCTGCTGATCACGGGCCTGGCGCTGTCCGTGTTGACCAGTATCACGCGCATCGGGGTATTTTATCTCATCGGCCTGGTGGCCTACGGCTTTTCCATCTACAGGATGTTTTCCCGACAGATCGAGAAGCGCTACAAGGAGAACGTGAAGTTCCTGACGTTTTGGCACGGCTGGCGCTCCAGTTTCAAGCAGTTCATCAACCGCGTGAAGAACATGCGCCAGTACAAGTACTTCAAGTGCCCGGAGTGCAAGTCGCGCCTGCGCCTGCCCAGGAAGGTGGGCGAAGTGACCGTCACCTGCGGCAAATGCCACCATGCGTTCAAGCAAAAAGCCTGATTCCAGGAGGGCCGCCCGGCGGCTCTCTTGTATTTTTGGCAAAAACCTGCTACAATGGACAAGAGGAAGTGATTGCCGTGAAGCAGCATATCGATACCGCGCCCATCTGGGAGAGCTATAGGCAGGACTGCGAATGTCCGCTGTGCCTGCTGTACGCGAAGGTGGAGGCGGGCAACGTGGACTATTTCCTGGGAGAATCCGTGATGGAGCCCAGCCAGCGCATTGAGGTCAATAAAAAGGGCTTCTGTGCCGACCACTTCAAGCTGATGTATGCCGCCGGCAACCGCCTCGGGCTGGCGCTGATGACCCACACCTATATGAAGGAGAGCATGAAGGCCCTCAAGGAAAACGCTCAACGCGCCAGAGACGCCGCGGCGGCAGAGGCCGGAAAGCCCATCTTCAAGCGACTCGGCAGCGCCAAGGGCGCGGGGCTTGCCGAGGTGGCGAGCGAGCTGGTTAAGATGCAGAACACCTGTTTGATGTGCGAACGCATCAACGAAAGTATGGAGAGGTACATGTATACAGTGCTGTACATGTACAAGCACGAAGCGGAGTTTCCAAAGCTTTTCGCTGAGTCAAAAGGCATGTGTCTGAAACATTACGCCCAGGCGCTGGAAATGGCGCCGAAGCACCTGTCCGGAGAGCTGCTCAAGCAGTTTGTGGACACGCTGACAGACATCGAAATGAAGAGCTTTGATCGGCTTGAGGGCGAAATCGAGTGGTTCACCAACAAATTTGACTATCGCAATCAGGACAAGCCCTGGGGCAACAGCCGCGACGCCGTGAAGCGATCCGTGAACAAGCTGGGCCATCAGGTGGTCAATGAGGATTGATGGGGAATATGGCGACGAAGTATTGCGTATTGGACGAGACCAAGATCTGCGATGAATGCGGCGAATGCAACGTCTGTGATCTGGATCCCAACAAGATTTGCGACAACTGCATGAAGTGCCTCAGGACCGGCGCGGATTACAACGCCATCGAGATCGATGAGATCATTGACGATGGAACCGGCGCCGAGGCTTATGATCAGCTGCGCAAGGATTTGGCGGAAACCGACGGCACGGAGCCGTTTGAATGCTTCAAGGATCCGCAGGACACTTAATTCAAGCGATTTTTGGGCGATCTGGCCGAACGGGGGGTTGACCGCGGTTTTCGCATGCGTTTCCATAATCTATGCGCAAAAGGCAGCTTTTGCGAAAAGATATGGCGGAATAAACCATATATTGAAGGCTCTCCGTGGTTTTCAGCGAAATACTCCCTTCGCATGCCGAATCCGCTTCGCGTAATCTGTTGTATCCGATCAGCTGACGATCATTGATTTCATATATCCAATCCGTTGTTTGATTTGGAGGCTCACCAATATGCCAACCTATGCCGAAGAACGCGCCAAGGAATTGCAGATGCTGACCCGGTCAGCACTGCGCGAGCTGCCTGACGTGTGCTTCGATTTCATCAACGCAATCGACTCAACGACGCAGCCGCTGACGCGCTATGCCTACGTATCCGATTTAAAGATTTTCTTTGGATTCCTGGTCAGCGAGCTGCCGAAATTTGCCGACAAGACGCCTCAGACCTTGGACGTATCCGACCTTGCCAGGGTCTCTTCCCGGGATATTTACATGTATCTGGACTTCCTTGGGCTCTACATCAAGGACGACGTCGAGTTTTCCAATCAGGATTTGGGCAAAATGCGCAAGCTGTCGTCTTTACGCAGTTTTTACAAATTTCTTTACAAAAATGGCTATATTGAGTCCGATCCCGCCGCGCTGGTGGATATGCCCAAGCGCCACAACAAGCCCATCATCCGCCTGGAAATCGATGAAGTGGCCCACATGCTTGACCTGGTGGAATCCGGCGAGATGCTCTCGGAGCGTCAAAAGAAGTACAATGACCACACAAAAACCCGCGATTTGGCGATTTTAACGCTGTTTTTGGGCACGGGAATCCGCGTGAGCGAGCTGGTGGGCATCAACATCGGCGATCTGGATTTCTCCATCAACGGCTTCCTGGTCACCCGCAAGGGCGGCAGCCAGGCCATCCTCTATTTCCCGGACGAGGTGGCACGGGTGTTGAAGGACTACCTGAAGCTGCGCCGCGAAATAACACCGCAGCCCGGACACGAGGACGCGCTGTTCCTGTCGCTGCAAAACCGGCGCATCTCCGTGCGCGCCGTGCAGCTGATGGTCAAGAAATACGCCACACAGGCCGCGCCGCTGAAAAAGCATTTGAGCCCGCACAAGCTGCGCAGCACGTTTGGCACGAACCTTTACCACGAGACCGGCGACATCTACCTGGTAGCCGACGTGCTGGGCCACAGCGACGTGAACACCACCCGGCGGCACTACGCGGCCATGTCGGACGATCGAAGGCGCATGGCGGCCCGGAAGGTGCGTTTGCGCGAGGACCCTCCAGATGAAGAAACGGCGGAATGATCCGCCGTTCTTCTTGGATTTGTACATGATTAGCGGATGATGCCGCGCGCGGGTCGGAAAACATCCAATGGATGGCCCCGACAATCATATTTCTATCCGATGCTGCTTGATTTCGCCGGTGGCCAGCTCGTCACAACGGTTGTTGTAGGGGTTGTCCGCGTGGCCCTTGACCTTGAGCCACTGGATTTGATGTATGCCTGTGAATGCCAGGATTTCCTGCCAAAGGTCCTGGTTTTCCACGGGCTTTTTGTCACTCTTGACCCAGTTTTTTCGCTGCCAGTTGTCCAGCCAGTGTTTCTCAAAGGCGTTGACCAGATAGGCGCTGTCGGAATAGATCTGCACCCGGCAGGGCTCCTTCAGCCGCTTCAACGCCTGGATCGGGGCCATCAGCTCCATACGGTTGTTGGTGGTATGGGCTTCGTATCCGGAGATTTCCAGCTTCTTTTCCTTATACATCAATATCGCGCCCCAGCCGCCCGGGCCGGGATTGCCGGAGCACGCGCCGTCGGTATAGATGATGACCTGCTTCAATTCGCTTCCTCCGTGGATTCTGCCCGCGCAAAGGCGTCCAGTATCGCCCGCGCGTTGGCGGATTGCGCCTCGACATAGGCGTCGAAGCCTTCGCTTTCTCGGTGCGCCGAGAGCACGTCCAGCCGCGCCACGCTGAAGCCCTCGCCTTCCAGCGCCTCCGTAAGCGCCTGCGGGGCTTGCTTCTCAATCAGAATGACCCGACAGTCCGTCGCTTTCAACCGATCCAGGCACTTGTTGATTTCGTTGTCATACATCCCCTCGCCGCTCTCCCGATCGACCCAGTCAGCGACTTCGAGGCCGTAGTCTCGGGCGGCGTATATGAGCGCCTCGTTCATCAGTATGACCTTCCGACCCGACAACCCTGCCAGCAGCGCCCGGTTGTCGGACAACAGCCGATCCAGCCGCTCCTGGGCGCTTTGGGCGTTTTGGACGTATCTGTCGGCATAGCCCGGGTCCAGCGACTGCATCGTCGCGGCGATACTTTCGACAATCTGCTTCGCCCCTTCGATGGACATGTACAAATGCGGGTTCGGGCCGTCCAGGTGGCTTTCCGACTCGCCGTCAGCAGCTCTGTCCTGATTGTACAACTCCAGATTGTAAAGCACCGCTGAAACCGCCGGGCCGTTCTCTTCCATGCCAAACAGCGCGCTCTCGAAGCTCTCAAGGCCGCGACCGCCGATGATGATCGCGTCCGCGTTCGCCAGCATCGCCGCGTCCCAGTCGGAGATTTGATAGTCTCTTAAGCAGCCGTCCTGGGGCTGGGCCATGGCGTGCAGCGTCGCGTCCGGCACTTCGCGCATCACGGCGTCCGCCAACGCGTAGACCGGCCAGAAGCTGGTATAGACGGAAATAGACTGGTTTTCAGGCTCAACCAGGCGTTTGCAGCCTGCCAAAACTGCGATCAGCCCAAAAATCAGCGCGATGATGGCAGCTCGGCGTCTCACACATTCACTTCCCTTGCCGACGCTTTTCGTCGATGATTTCACGCATCTGCCCGGCCAGTGCTTCCGCGCTTTTGCCCTCCGCAGGCAGCCAGATCACCCGATCATCCCGGCGAAACCAGGTCAGCTGTCGCTTGGCCAGGTACCGGCTGGCTTTCTTGGTCAGGTAGACCACCTTTTCCATGGAAACCTCGCCGCGAAGGGCGGCCGCGATTTCCTTGTATCCGATGGCCTGCATCGCCGTGGGATGGCTGCGCTCGTCAGCCATCAACGAGCGCACCTCATCGACCAGCCCCGCCTCGAGCATTCCGTCCACGCGCCGGTCTATGCGCCCATAAAGCACTTCCCTGGGCCAGTCCAGCGCGAAGATCACGGCATCGTACTCCCCTTCCCGCTGGCGATCCAGACGATTGTGTTCCGTCAGCGTCACGCCGGTGAGCCGATAGATTTCGATGGCCCTGGCCACCCGACGCACGTCATTTTCATGCAGCCGCGCGGCGCTGTCAGGATCGATCTCCATGAGCAGCTCATGCAAGCGCTGCCTGCCGCCCGGCAGCTCCGCCAGGGCCATGAGCTTGGCGTGCAAGGCCTCGTCGCTGCGCTGGGAGAAGCTCATCGGTCGGGTTACCGCATCGATGTACAGTCCAGTACCGCCGCAGAGCACCGGAATACGTCCCCTGTCGAGGACTTCCGCAATGCAGGCCTTGGCAGCTTCCCGATAGGTGTCGGCAGAGAACTTGCTGCTTGGCTCCACACAACCCAGCAGGTGGTGTGGCACGCCGTCCATTTCGTCGCGCGTGGGCATCGCTGAAAGCACGTCCATGCCGGAATAGATCTGCATGGAGTCGGCCGAGATCACCTCACCGCCGATCAGCTTGCACAGCGCCACGGCGCAGGCCGTCTTGCCGGAGGCCGTCGGCCCAGCGATCACCGGCAGCAGCGGCTTGTACGTCACTTCCATTATTGTATCCGCTTGAACATCTTTTCAAGCTCGCGGCGGCTGATGACCTTCATCACGGGCCGGCCATGGGGGCAGGTCGGCGGCGCGCCGGTTTCCAGCAGCTGCCTGATCAGCGACTCGATCTCAAAATCGCTGAGAGGATCGCCGCCCTTGATGGCCGCCTTGCAGGACATCTGGGCGACTTCCGCGCGGCGCATATCGATGGTGGCGTTTTTCAACCGGTTCAGCGCGTTGATGGTCTCCATGAAGGCCGGCTTCAGGTCTGCCTTTCCGAGAATGAACGGCACGGCACGCACCTGAATATCCTGTTCACCGAAGGGCTCCACGTCATAGCCGGAGTCCCTGAGCACATCCAGGTTTTCCTGGATCAACGCCATTTCCCGCGATGTGAGCCGCAGCACCAAGGGCGTCAAGAGCTGTTGGGAGCCTCGCCCGGCTTCCAGCTGGGCCATGAACTTTTCATAGTTCAGGCGCTCGTGGGCGGCGTGTTGGTCAATCATCACCAGGGAGTCGTCCGCTTCGATCAATATGTAGGTCTTAAGCACCACGCCGATCACCCGATAGATGGGCTTTACGGTTTCATTGTAAACCGACGTCGGTATGCTTTTAACTGAATTGTCTTCGGGTTCGGTCTTTATTTCATCCGCAACAGGCGGATTTGATACGATATAATCGCCAAGCGGGTCCTCGCGCAGCGCATTGCCCGTGGCTGCACCGTATTTCTCCATCTCCCGGCGCATCACCTGTTGGAAAACATCCATCTGAACGGGCTTTTCCCTGCGCGCGGCGGGCTGTTTGGACGGCGCATCCTTAGCTGGCGGCGCGTCCTGTTCAGACGCGCAAGGCCTGTCCGCCGGCGTGGCCATCTCCTCCGGCGCAGGCGGCGCGTCACTCGGGATCGGCTCTAACTTCGGCGGCTCCGGTGGCGCCTCCAAGGGCGGCGGCGGTACGATCTCCCGCACGGTGGCCACCCGCTCGATGGGCTTCGTCACCGGATGCTCCGGACCCAGCTGCAGCACATGCTCGCCCTCAAAAGCGGTGGCCAGAAGCCGCTCGCAGGCCGTGCGCATGGTGATTTCGTCCTTGAAGCGCACCTCCAGCTTGTTGGGGTGGACGTTCACGTTTACGCTCGAGGGCGGTATGACAAGGTTCAGCGCGCACATCGGATACATGCCGATGGTGACGCGGCTGCGGCAGACCTCCTCCAGCGCCTTGGTCAGCATCGGGCAGCGCACCGCGCGGCCGTTGATGAAGAAGTGCTGGTGGGCGCGGGTGGCCTTGGCCAGCTCGCCCACGCCGATCAGCCCGTATACGCGCACACCGCCTTCGCAGGCGTCCACGTCCACCATCTGTTCGGCGGTCTGCTTGCCGTAGACGGCGAACACCGCGTGGCGCAGCTTGCCGTCGCCAAAGCTGTGATAGACGTTTGAACCGTTGTTGATATAGCGCACGGCCACGCCGGGGTTGCCCATAATCATCCTTGCCACGGCGTCACCCACCAGGCCACCCTCATAGCCAGGCTTTTTCAAAAACGCCTGGCGCACGGGCACGTTGTAAAACAGGTCCTTCATCACGAAGGTGGTTCCCTCGGGGCAGCCGGTCTCCTTGACGCGCAAATCCTGCCCGCCGTCGATGTTGAGCCGCACGCCGGTGTCCTGTCCCCTGGCGCGGGTGGTCATCTCCACATGGGAGACGGACGCGATGGAGGGCAGCGCCTCGCCGCGAAATCCCAGCGTGCGGATGTCGTCCAACTGATCGGCGGTCTGCAGCTTGGACGTGGCGTGGTTTTCAAACGCAAGGCGAACCTGCCCCGGCTCGATGCCGCAGCCGTTGTCCGTCACGCGCAGATATTCGATGCCGCCGCCCTTGATTTCCACCGTGATGGCGGTGGCACCGGCGTCGATGGAATTCTCCATCAGCTCCTTCACCACGGAGCTGGGCCGTTCCACCACCTCGCCGGCGGCGATCCTGCCAACAGTCGTGGCATCCAGTATGCGAATGGGCATGGTTTACCTCCTTGGCCCTTCATTTGCGAAGGGAAACCGTTAACGAAATATCAAATCCTCTTGGCCTTTTCGTTCAGTTCAAACAGCTTGTTCAGCGCGTCGATGGGCGTCATGCTGACCACGTCCAGCGCGGCGATCTCCTGCACCAGCGACATGGGCGCAAAATCCAGCATGCCCAACTGGCGGTCCTGGGGCTTTTTGTGGTCGTCCAGGATGTTCTGGCCCAGGGTGCCCCGGGTCTCCCCCTCCACCTCCAGCCGCGCCATGATCTGTCGCGCCCGGCCGATCAGTGACTTCGGCAGCCCCGCCAGCCGCGCCACGGACACGCCGTAGCTGCGGTCCGCGCCGCCGCGCACGATCTTGCGAAGGAAGATCACATCCTCGCCCTGCTCCTTGGCGGTGATGCGGAAGTTCACAACGCCGGGCAGCTGGCCCTCCAGTTCGGAAAGCTCGTGGTAATGGGTGGCGAACAGCGTGCGCGCGCCGCATTTTTCCCCGGCGATGTATTCCACCGCCGCCCAGGCGATGGACAGGCCGTCGAAGGTGGAAGTCCCCCGCCCCACCTCGTCCAGGATCAGCAGGCTCTGGGGCGTGGCGAACTTCAAAATCGTGGCCATCTCGCTCATCTCCACCATGAAGGTGGACTGGCCGCCGTACAGATCGTCGGACGCGCCAATGCGGGTGAAGATACGGTCGGTGATGGCGATGTCCGCCGCCGTGGCGGGCACGAACGAGCCCATGTGGGCCATCAGCACGATCAGCGCCACCTGGCGCATATAGGTGGACTTGCCCGCCATGTTGGGGCCGGTGATGATCATCACCCGCTCCTCCTGGGTCAGCGTGGTGTCGTTGGGCACGAAGCGCTCCCGGCCGATGGACTCCTCCACAACCGGATGGCGACCGTTTTCGATGTGATAGCGGCCCTCCTCGTTGATGGCGGGGCGGGTATAGCCGTAATCCGAGGCCGCCTTTGCCAGGGCCAGCAGCACGTCCAGGGTCTTGAGCCCCGTCACTGTGCCCTGCAATTCGGTCAGTTTTTCCTTCAGCCGCTCCCGCAGCTCGCAGAACAGCGAGTATTCCAGGCGCATGGCATTCTCCTCCGCACCCA
>CAMVBO010000055.1 GCA_947165745.1 uncultured Clostridia bacterium
GCTTCTATGTGGGCGATGCGCTCACCGAAGCGGACATCGGCGCAAAGCTGGAGCACGGCGTGCTGAGCCTGAACATCCCCAAGAAGGATGAGAAGAAGCTTCCCGAGAAAAAGGTCATCATGATCGAAGGATAAAATTCCCGTCATACCTCCCCCTGTCGGAGCAATCCGGCAGGGGTTTTCCATTATAAACTGGAAAACGTCCTTTTTTGCCTTCTCTCGCGGCTACCAGGCGAGAGGAGGTTTTTTCGATGACGGAGAAAGAGAAAAGAACGATCTTGGACATGCGGGCAGCGGGCAAGCAGTACAAGGAGATTTCTGCAGAGCTGGGTATCGAGGTCTCTGCGCTGAAGGTGTTTGTACATCGGCAGAAACAGCCTGGTGTCCGGAAATGTGCCATGTGTGGAAAACGGCTGCCCGATAAAGCCAGGGCAAGCCAGCGCTTCTGCTCTGTGAAATGCAAAAACGCATGGTGGAAAAAGCATCCCAACGAAGATGAGAATGACAAGCGGGTTGTTCGCGCCTGCGCATCTTGCGGGAAACAGTTCATTTCTTACAACCCGAATTCAAAATACTGTTCCAGAGATTGCTATTATGCCTCAAAGCGAAAAGCGTGAGCAACAACATCCCGGCGGCGTAATGCCGCTTTTTTCTTTGCCCGAATCTCCGCGCCTGGGGGAAAGGGCCAACAATAAAGAAACGGCAAAATCAATAAAGAAACGAAAAATCTTATAAAGAAACGCAAGGGGTAAAAAATGGAAAAAATGGCCACTAAAGAAACAGAACAAGGATTCCGTTTCTTTATTGACCTCATTTTCAGTATTTGAGCCCGTAAAAGATGCCTCTGAGTGCTTAATGCAGAAACGGCATCATCCGGAGAACGCCGTATTTACAGGGCTTTATGGGCAAAAAGTAACAACGCTGATTTCGTATCAAAATCAGCGTTGTTGGGTGGCGGAGGCGGTGGGATTCGAACCCACGAGGGCTTTCACCCTACCTGATTTCGAGTCAGGGCCGTTATGACCACTTCGATACACCTCCACGGCGGATACCATTATAACCCACGGAGGGCGAAAATGTCAAGGCGCGGGGCGGCAGGGGATGGAATGTTTCGGAAAAATAACAGCGGCGGGGGCGACAAGAGCAGATTTATGCGTTATAATAGGATAACAATAACGACTGACCTGCTGCGAGAGGTGACGCATATGCGCGATTACGGCCTGGACGAGCACCCGTTTGTGAATTACCATACCCATACCTGGCGCTGCATGCACGCCCGGGGCACGGAGGAGGAATACGTGCGCACGGCGGTGCGGTCCGGCTTCAAGGTGCTGGGCTTTTCCGACCACACCCCCTGGCCCTACAAGAGCGGCTATGTGAGCCATATGCGCATGCGCCTGGACCAGCTGGACGACTACCTGGACACCGTGCGCGGCCTGGGGGAGAAGTACGCGGGCGAGCTGCTGATCCCCGTGGGGCTGGAGTGCGAGGCCTTCCCGGAATACATGGGATGGTTGAAGGACCTGAAGGCACAGAAGCTGGACTACCTGATCCTGGGCAATCACTATGACCTGACCGACGAGGGCGCGCACGACGTGTTCTCCGACGCCGGCGGCTTCTACTTTGGGCGCAGCACCCGGCCGGAACACGTGCGGCGCTATGGCGAGCGCACCATCGCGGGCATGGCCACGGGCCTGTTTGACTACGTGGCCCACCCGGACCTTTTCTGCCACACCTACCGCCGGTTTGACGCGGACTGCGCCGCCGTGAGCCGTGACATCTGCCAGGCGGCGGTGGATTTGAACATCCCGCTGGAGTACAACCTGCTGGGCATTCAGTACCACGCCCGCATCGACGAATCGGGGCTGCTGGGCTATCCCTGCCGCCAGTTCTGGGAGATCGCGGCCCAGTACCCGGTGAAGGCCATCATCGGCTTTGACGCCCACGACGCGGAACACCTCCAGCGCACGGAGCTGTTCACCCAGGGGCTGGACTTCATGTGGGATCTGGGCATCGAGACGCTGCCGCACTTGCCGGGACTGTATTGAGAGGGCTCGGATATGGGAAAAACGGATTTGACGGGTCGGCGTGCGCTGGTCATCGGCGCGGAGGACGGCCTGGGTCGGGCCGTCGCCCTGGCGCTGGCCGATGCCGGGATGAAGCTGGCGCTGGCGGGGCGCGAGGCGGCGGACCTGATGCGCACGGCGGCGCTGACCGGGCGGCCGCTGGACATGCTGGTGCTGCCGGCGGATATTGCCAGGGAGCGGGATGCGGACAACATCATGCACATCATGGAGGGCCACTTCAAGGGGCTGGACGCGCTGGTGTGCGCGCTGGACAGCGACGCGGCGCTGGCGCTGTGCCGGCGGGCGCTGCCGCTGCTGCAAACTTCCGACCACCCGGTGATCCTCTGCGCCGCTTCGGCGGCCGAGGGTCTCTCGAAGGCTGCCGAGGGTATGCGGGTGCAGAGCGTCGCTGACGGGGAGGATGCCCTGCGGAGCATGAGGTATTCCATCCCATAGGCTGCCGCGCGCCGCGGCCGGCTTGCGTGCGCCGCAGTTCCGGCGCACAGGAACCGCGTGTGCGATAATGAAAGATCATATAAGGAATTCCCGCGCCGCTGATTCAAGCGCGGGAATTCCTTGTCCACGCAAGAGAGGGCGCCATTTCGGCGCCCTCTCTTGCGTGGACAAACGTACGGAAATGGTCTGTCGGCACGGGTTTGCGCGCACCGTGTCGATCCGGGCTTCTGTCATTCCCCGAAATACCCCTTCGCCACGTGCGCGGCGTATTCTATGGTGCTCAAGTCCAGGGGCTTGAAGTCCCACACCAGGTTGGCGTCGCCCCGGCGGCGCTGGGTCTTCAGCAGCGGGTTTTTGTTCATAAGGGCCTCCAGCCAGCTGTTGCGCCCGGCCACCAGCGGCAGGCGCGCGTCCTCGCCGTTGGCGCGGTGGATGACGTATTCTACGCCCGTCTCGCCCTTCTTGCCGAAGCCGAATATGCCGCCCATGCCCTCGGCCTTCACGTGGATCTGCTGCAGGGTGAAGTCCGGCGCGTCATAGCTTTCGCAGATGAACTCCTCGTCCGTGCCGAAGCCGGGGGAGACGATCAGCCAAAATCTGCCCTGGAACCGGCAGACCGCCGTAAAGCCGCCGTTTTCCAGCTGGGCAAACAACATCTTTTCCGGCGCGAAGCCTTCGCGCGCCAGCCGCTGGGCCAGCGCCACGCGCTTGTCCTCCAGCTTCTTCAGGTTTGCCTTGCGCTCGTATTCCTCCTGGCTGTTGAAAAGTCCCATGGGCACGCCTCCCGATTAAATCATGTCTGTATGATACACACTATAGCACAGCCGCCCGCCGCATGTCAATTCGCCTCGCTTTCATATTTCGTAATTGTTGCAAACATATTACAGACATAATTCAGACCTATTTTTTTTGAATTTCATTTTGGCAGGAGAAGGGCAGGGGGTGTCGAATTTTATAACCCACGGGCGATAGCTATGCCCATGCGAAAGTTGAGAAATACCGGGCCGGAAACCGCGGCCCTGGACCCCGAGGAGTAAAGCGATGAACGGATATAGAAAGACACTGAAGAGACTGACCGCCGCGCTGGTGACGCTTATGCTGATGCTGGCGTGCGCCGCGCCCGCGATGGCCGAAACCTTTTATGCCGTCGTCACCGCGGGGGATATGACGGTCTACGGCGAGGCTTCGCTGAGCACGGAGCTGGGCAGCCTGCCGAAGAACACCGTGGTTCAGATCACAGGCTATTCCTCCACCATCGCAAAGATATCGTACAACGGCAAGGCTGGATACGCGGACGTGAAGGATCTGAAGCGGGTGGATGAGTCGGCCAGGAAGGCCGTGCTGAACGCCGCCGCGCCGGTCTACATGTCCGCCGCGACCACGAGCCGCAGCGTGCTGGCCCCGGCGGGCACAAAGCTGTATCTGCTGGCCAGGTCCGGCGAATGGGCCATGGTGGAAAAGAACGGCTACATCGGCTATGTGATGGCCGAATACGTCACCGAAGCCGGCGACAACTGGGAGGCTGCCGCCGCCGACGCTGCCGTGAGCTCCAGCGCGGGCACCACCGCCAACGGCGTCACCGTGCGCGACTTTGAGGCCGTGACCCTGGCCACGACCAAGGTCTACAAGAGCGCCAGCACCAAGGCCAAGGCCCTGGGCACTTTGAAGTCCGGCGTGCAGGTGACGGTCAAGGCCACCAGCAGCAACGGCTGGGCCTGCATCGAGTATAAGAAGAAGTATGGCTTCTGCAAGCTGGCGAACCTGCAGGAGGGCACCGCCGCCAGCGCGCTGCCCGAGGAGCCCGTCGCCGTCGTGCCCCAGGGCAAGAGCGGCACCGTCACCAGCAAGACGCTGGCCGTGTACCGGGAGGCCAGCAGCAAATCCAAGAAGCTGGGCACCCTGAAGAAGGGCCAGATCGTGAACGTCATCAGCACCCAGAACGGCTGGGCTTACATCGAACTCAAGGGCAATTACGGCTACTGCGCCGCCAAGAAGGTGACCACCGACGACACCGGCGTGCCCTCCGGCTTCAAGCAGATCGATGTGGATGCCACCGTCATCAGCACGGACGCGCGGGTCTTCGCTTCCCCCGGCACCAGCGCCGAGAGCGCGGCCATCAAGCTGGGCACCGAGGTGAAGGTGATTGCCTACAACGAAAGCTGGGCCTGCGTCAGCCAGAACGGCAACTATGGCTTCGTGCCGGTGAAGCTGCTGAGCAAGGCAAAGTATTCCGCCATCAACGGCGACGGCAGCGCGCTGCAAACGCTTCTGAAAGCCCTGTTGGTGGGCGGCTACTATGACGCCGTGCCCTCAACCAGCTACAACGCCGCCGCCATCGCCGCCATCAAGCGCTTCCAGAGCGCCTGCGGCCTGGAGCAGAACGGCGTGGCGGACCAGAACCTGCAGCGCATCCTCTACAGCGGCTACGCGCCGGTGAATGAACTGCTGTACAAGGGCTTGGCCAACGGGGACAAGAACGAAAGCGTCAGCCGCATGCAGTCGCGCCTCTATGCCCTGGGCTACCTCACCAAGACCACCAGCCTGGACGGCGAGTATGGCACCACCACGGCCAACGCCGTGAAGCTGTTTCAGAAGGCCAGCGGCATTACCGCCAGCGGCACGGCCAATACCGCGACCCTCAGAGCGCTGTATTCCACCGAGGCCAAGAGCCTGCCCAGCGGCACGAAGGCCGCCGACGCGACCACGACGACCAGCAGTTCCGGCTCCAGCTCGTATCTGGACAACGTGCCCAACGGCCTGGCCTCCACTACCGGCAGCCTGAGCAGCCATGCCTCCGGCGCGGAGAAGCTGGAATACGTCATCTCCCTGGCCCAGAACAAGCTGGGCAAGCCCTACGTCTACGGCGCGACCGGCCCGGACAAGTTCGACTGCTCCGGCCTGACCACCTGGGCCTTCAAGGCGGTGGGGGTCTCGCTGAAGCGCAGCGCCTATGCCCAGGGCTATGACGAGAGCTACGCCAAGATCACGGGCGTGTCGAACCTCAGGCGAGGCGACCTGGTGTTCTTCAACACCATCTCCGACAGCGACCTGAGCGACCACGTGGGTATCTATCTGGGCAACGGCTACTTCATCCACGCCTCCTCCGGTGGCCATCGCGTGGTGGTCAGCAACCTCACCTCCGGCTTCTACAACCGCGTGTTCAGCTGGGGCAGGAGGATACTGTAATACTAAACGCCATGTCGGCGTGCCGACATGGCGTTTAGTATAAGAAGAATGGTGCTGTCTCAAAGCATGAGACAGCACCTATGAATTGTCCTTTGGACATGAATTGTCCTTCAGACATGAATTGCCCTTCGGGCATGAATTGCGCTGCGGCGCATTGGAGAAGGATCTGACCGCTGACAAAGCCCGCAAACGGGGCTGCCTCAATGCATGAGGCAGCCCCTTGCTGTGTCGGTGTCGCCTGCAAAATGCGGTTTTGCGCCATCCGGCAAACTGGCAGCCGGCCGCTCCGTCAATCGCTGGCGTCCACGTCCAGCGACGCGACGACGCTGTAGCCGGGGTACATGCCCTCGATCTGGCTGATGATCCGGCGATAGGTGGCCGCGCGGTCGGGGTCGGCGAAGTCGATCACCACGTCGAAGCGGATCTCCTTCGCGGCTTCGTCCAGGTAAAAACCGTGCATCTGCAGCACGTGGTCGTGTTCCATCACGGCGCGGCGGATGTCCTCGCGCATCTTCGCGGCGGCGTCGCCCTTGGTGTTGATGGAATAGACGCTGATGCCGGTGAGGACCACGCCGCACTCCGCCATTACCTTTTGGGTGATGTCCCGCTCAAGCTGGTCCAGCTTTTCCGCCGTGGTGGTGTCGTCCACCTCGATGTGTACCGAGCCCACCAGCCGATCCGGCCCGTAGCTGTGCAGCACCAGGTCATAGGCCCCGTGCACCTCCGGGAAGGCGTTGATGGCGGCTTTCACGTTCCTGGAAACGTGGCTGTCCGCCCGCTCGCCCAGAATGTCCGACAGGCTGTCGGAGAGCATCTCCAGGCCCGATTTGATGATGACCAGCGAGATCACCGCGCCCAGCCAGGCCTCCAGGCTCACGTGGAAAATCAGGAAGATGGCCGCCGCCGCCAGCGTGGAGGCGGAGATGACGGAGTCCAGCATGGCGTCCTTGCCGGAGGCGATCAGCGAGTCGGAATTCACCTTTTCGCCCACGCTTTTCACGTAACGGCCCAGGACGATCTTCACCAGCACCGCCACCGCGATGATGATCAGCGCCGCGGGGGAGTAGTCCGGGGTCTCCGGGTGGATGATCTTCTTGATGGACTCCACCAGCGAAGTGACGCCCGCGTAAAGCACGATCACCGAGATCAGTACCGCGCTGATGTACTCGATGCGGCCATAGCCGTAGGGGTGCTTCTTGTCCGGCTTCTTGCCCGCCAGCTTGGTGCCGATGATGGTGATGACCGAGCTCAGCGCGTCGGACAGGTTGTTCACGGCGTCCAGGATCACCGCGATGGAGCCGGAAATGGCCCCCACCACGGCCTTGAAGCCCGCCAGGAACACGTTGGCCAGTATGCCGATGACGCTGGTGCGCACGATGATTTTGTCCCGCTGCATAATACTACCCCCGATGCGCTGTTTTTGCCATTATAGCACAGAGCGGGGGGAGATTGCAAATGGATGCGGAGTCAGCCAAAGTCCGGGTCGCTTCCGTCGACGTAAGTGATTTTGAAGGGCGCGCCGTTTTTGAGGGCGTTCGCCTCGGCGTCAGTCAGCACGCCGCAAAAGACCAGCGTGTCATCCGCCCGATAGCCGTGGATATCAATGCCGTTGAAGAAATCCCAGCAGCCGTCGATGCGAAGCATGAAGTCGCCGGTCGGGTCGACGGGGTTCGGACCGCCGTCGGGCACGGCCCAGTGCAGCACGCAAATGTTGGCATCCATCTCCCGATAGATCTCCAACGAGAGCCCGTCGCGCTCGGTGGTAAAATCGGTGACGTTTTTCGAGGGCTGCGGGTGGAGGAGAAAGGCGCCGTCCTGCCACTTGAGGCGGTGCGAAGGCGTGAGCGTGTCGTCTTGCAGCGTCAGCGCGTCGAGATCGAAATACAGCGAGAGCGCCAGGCTGCCCATGCTTCGCATTTCCTCCCGCGCGGCCTCCTCCGGCCGATAGACCAGGTACCAGGCCGCGCCGATGTGTCGCCGGCTCATCATCAGCGCCCCCTCCGGCGCGTTGACGCCCGGCTCGCGGCACATAATCCCGTCAACCGGGGCGCCGCTCGTCATTGCGTTCAGACACGCGCGATAGGCCGCGCCGTGCAGGGCGCGGGCGAGATAGGAGTCGGCGGCTTCCCCGGCATAGCTGCCGTAGTAGACGCTGGCGCTGTTGTCGGCCAGAGTGGTGTCGGGCTGTCCGTCCATCCAGGCATCGGGCACGCGGATCACCAGCGTGCCGTATCGGGCGACGCTCTCGACCCCGGCATATTGCGCCTCGTCGTCCATGCAGACCGGGCAGGGAAACTTGCCCGCCGCCTCGGCCTCGGCGCGGTCCACCGCCGCCACCGTGCCGGCCAGGGCGCACTTGGGGTGGGCGTGGCAGTAGTAATCGAAAAATCCCGCGTAATACTCGGGCGGGTTCTGAGCGCCGGCGGGCAGCGCGCCCGTCAGCAGCGCGGCGCAGAGCAGCGCCGCCAGTGTCTTAAACCTCATTCCGACACCCCCCAATGGGATATTCCTTCCTGTCATATAGACGCTTTTTGCGCGGAGATGGTGAATACATACATAAATTTAACATGGCTGGCCGGGAATGTCAACGCCCTGGCGGGAAAGGGTGAGCGTTTCAACCGGACGCGCTTACCGGACGCGCTCAAAAAACATATAACTTGCA
>CAMVBO010000056.1 GCA_947165745.1 uncultured Clostridia bacterium
TCAAAAAGGAATTCGGCTTCATGGTGGGCTACAAGAACCGCGAAATCGTCAAGGTGCCCCTGAAAGACGTGGCCGGCAAGCTGAAGATGGTCGACCCGGACGCCTCCATCATCAAGGAAGCCAAGATGCTCGGCATCAGCTTCGGTGACTGACGAAAAAATGAGATTTGGGGACGGTTCCTTTTCTCACTTTTCTGGGATGAGATAAGGAGCACCTGTGGGAATAGGGGATTACTTCCTATTCCCTTTCATCTGTTTTGAGACGATGGGGACGGTTCCTTGTCTCACTCTGCCCACGGGAAAAATGAGATGGGGAACCGTCCCCTTTTGTCATAGATCGGAGGGAGTAAAAATGCCAGTTTGGCAGGAAAAGGTCAAAAGGGAATTAATCAGGGCGGGGTTTATTAACAAAAAGAATGTATTCTTCCGGATTCGCGGAGATGGAATATTACAGATCATCAAAATGGATAAAACTTCCCGAGATACAGATCCAGAATTAATGATAGGGCTGCAGTCTATGTACAGTGAGCTATTAGAGCAATGGCTAACCCCAGCACATTGCATTCCCCGATACTCTATCATGTTGTTTTCTGGTGGACAGAGCATCCACCGTACTATACCAATAATTGGTGACGAAGTTCGGTTTATAGATGTGGAGAAATCGGAACAATGTGAAATTCTCCTTACAGCAGCATTGCCGCGATTAGATAATGTGGAATCCCAAAGGGATCTTCTTGATATCTTATTTGAGATAGAAAGCATTAGTGGTTGTATTGTTTGGAACGATATACAAAAATATGCTCCCTTCATGTGCGTAAACGATTATGTCAATGCATGCAAAGTAATTACAAGTATATTAGATCAACACGAGTTTGCAGAGAAGACAAAGCGACAGTTTTTTTCGAGTATTGGCAAGCCTTACATTATCCCTCATTTTGCGTTGGAGGAAAACGCAAAACTAAATACATTATTAAACTTGGCGAGGCAAAAGGACCCGGAAGCCATACAAAACTATTTGATTAAGAACTATAAGAAGAACATAACTCTACTTCAGAAACACATTCCTGAGATAGGGGGACGGTTCCCTATCTCACTAACAACATCCGAATAATGAGATAAGGAACCGTCCCCTTATCTCAATAAACACGACTACAGGAGGCCCGCTCATGTACATCTCCAAAGCCGACGCCCTCACCTGGTTCACCTTCTTCTCCCAGCTCCCCGACGACGAGCCCCTGCTCCCCCGGCAACAGGAGATCGCCCTGGCGACCCTGTCCCAGATCGAACTGGCCGAGGAGGCCCGCATCCAAAAACTCCGCGACGCCATTCCTGGCCTCAAATCCCTGGACGGCCGCACCTTCTATGTGGGCGACGACGCCCGCTTCCCCAAGGGCTGCCGCTCCTGCCTGCTGGGCACGGGCCTGAGCGCCATTCGCAAGACCAACCGCTGCAACCTCAACTGCCGCTTCTGCTATGACTACGGCGAGATGGACCTCCAGCCCCCCATCGGCGAGGGCTTCTGGGAGATCGGCGGCACCAAGTTCCGGGAGGAGGATCTGCCGCTGCTGTTTGCCATGGGCAAAAAGCCCACCGGCGTCGCCTATGTCTACCTGGAACCCTTCATGGAGATCGAAAAATACTACGGCGTCGTCTCCAAATTCCGCGAAGCCGGCGTTTACCAGCACATGTACACCAACGGCACCCTGGCCACCGTGGAAAACCTCCGCGCCCTGGGCGAGGCCGGTCTCGACGAGCTGCGCTTCAACCTGGGGGCCAGCGGCTGCGCCGACAAGGTGATCGAGGCCATCGCCATCGCGAAAAAACACATCCCCATGGTGGGCATCGAAACCCCCATGACGCCGGAGCTCTACGAAACCTTCCTTAAAAAACAGTCCGCCATCCTGGCCACCGGCCTGGATTTTATGAACTGCGCGGAGCTGCACCTGAACCCCAACAACATCGAAAACTACTGGGGCGAAAATATGTACGTCTATCGCCAGGGCTATCTGTCCCCCACCTTCAGCCATGAGCTGACGCTGAAGCTCATGCGGCGCGCCGCCGAGGAGCATTGGCCCATCGCCGTGCACGACTGCTGCAACCGCACCAAGTTCGCCCGGGATTTGAACCTGCGCGTCCACGAGGGCGGCTGGTTCGGCGCCAGCGGCTATGGCATGGAGTTCCCCGCCATCCCCTACGCCGCGTTCCTGCCTATCCTCTCGGACCCCGACTTTCCCTTCCTTCGCGAAGAACCCCTCCCCGCCGGCTATCGCCCGGACGACATCGTGCTGTAGCGGCTTTTCCCCAATAGCCTCCCCACCGCAGTGGGGAGGTGGCCCGCAGGGCCGGTGGGGCGCCTCGCCTCCCGTCCCCTTGCGCCCCCTTCAAAGGAAGCTTTTACGCCCTGCGCAACCGAAAGATCCCCCAACAACTACAAGGAGGTTCACCCATGGCCCAACTGCAAATCGAATTCTACTCCAACTGCCTCTGCCGCAGAGTTACCTTCAAAATGCTCCTGCCCAACGACTTCAACAACGATTGGCAGCCCCCGCAAAAGCGCGCGGGGCAGCCCATGAAGGCGCTGTTCCTGCTCCACGGCTACACCGGCTCGGCCTATAACTGGGTGCCGGAGCACCTGGCCACCCTCTACAACTTCGCCATCATCATGCCAAACGGCGAAAACGGCTTCTGGGTGGACGGCCTCTCCACCGGCCATCGCTACGGCGCATTCCTGGGCCAGGAGCTGCCCGCCTACATCCGCAAGACCTTCCACCTGTCCATGGCTCCGGAGGACACCTTCATCATGGGCCTGTCCATGGGCGGCTTCGGCGCGCTGCACACCGCGCTGGCCTATCCCGACCGCTTCGGCAAGGTGGCCGCGCTGTCCAGCGCCCTCATCATCCACGACAAGGCCCACATGAAGCCGGGCGACCCGGACACCCACGCCAATTACGAATATTACCGCGAATGCTTCGGCGATCTGGAGACCATCGAACAGAGCCGGGCCAACCCGGAGATGCTGGTGGATGATCTGCTCTCCGCCAAACGCCCCTTGCCTGAAACCTTCATGGCCTGCGGCACCGAGGATTTTCTCCTTGAAAACAACCGCCGGTTCCACCGCTTTCTTCAGGATCGCGGTGTCGATCACCAATACTTTGAATCTCCCGGCAACCACAACGACGAATTCTGGAGCGAATACGCCGTCAAGATGGTTCACCTGATGTTCGACGAATAACGGCTTGGCCAAACCAAAAGATCCTTTGCTTCACGCAGCATGACAGCATTGCGCAAATTGTCATCCTGAGCGAAGCGAAGGATCTTTCACTTTCCCTGAAAACCACGCTTGCAAAGTTCCCCGGCGTCACACCCCGGGCCGCCCCTCTCCCTCGAAAATGCTGATCTCCCGGCGCTTCTCAACCAGCGCCGCGATCTCCGGAGTATCCACAGTCCAGGCGGCCATAGGCGTTCGGAACAGAAACCGCTGCAAGTGAGGGGAAAAGAACCCCGGCGCGTTCACGTTGTAGGCCACGAAATCGGGCCGGGACAGGAAGTTGCCCAGCATCCCCGCCATGAAAAACGCCGCCGTGGCGTTTACCTGGGGGCGATACCCGGCCATCGCGTCCACCAGCTGCCCGCGCACGACGTGAGGCGCGTGGATGCGAAACCACAGCACGATCAGCGGGTTGAAGGACTCCACCAGGTACTCGCCGCTGTAGTCCGCCAGCATATCCATCACCGCCCGGCACAGCGCTCCGTTGTACGGGCCATTCTTGATCTCAATCAACAGCGGCACCCTCCCGCCGACGGCCTCCAGCACCTGCCGGAAGGTGGGGATCCGGGCGCTATCGACGCCCGCCAACGGGATGGATCGCAGCTCCTCCAGCGGCACTTCCCACACCTTGCGGGGGTCGTCCGCCAGCCGAAGCAGGTCGTCGTCGTGGAACACGATGATCTGCCTGTCCTTTGAAAACTGGACGTCCAGCTCCATGCCAAAGCCTGCGTCCCGCGCAGCCTCAAAGGCGGGCAGGGTATTCTCCACAACGCCCCGCCTCAGGTCGTGCAGCCCGCGATGGGCAAAGCGCTCCCCCCGCCAGCGGCGGCACTTGGCCTGGTTCAGGCTGGGGTGGGTCAGGAAGGCCAGCGCCGCCAGCGCGATGATGAGCAGTATCCAGATGGACATGGACGTCCCCCCGAGGCAAAAATATCAATATCATTATAAACCCCGTCCTGGTCATTGTAAAGAGACGGGTTTTCTGGTATGATAGACGCAGGAACACAGAATCGAGGTGAGTGCCGTGCCCGCGCTGATGCTGCCCATCATCCGAACCATCGACCCGGAAGCCGACGTGGCGCGGCTTTCGGTGTACACCAAGCTGCGCGGCTTCGTCGCCGTGGTGGCCCTCGCCCCCGTCGCGCCCGGCATCGGACGGGCGACGGTGGACGGCACGGCCATCTCCCGCTGGGAATGTGTGAAGGTCCGGGGCGTCCATATGGTGCTCATCCCCGTGGGCGAGGTGGCCCGGGAGCACGGGCGGCGCTATCGCGTCACGCTGGAGGGCTTCGAGACGCCCACGGGCGGGCGCTTCCCCCGCTGCGCGTTCTGGGTGCGCACACAGCCGCGGCGGGAGCGCGCGCCGGAACACGCCCGGCGGGACGAAGCCGCGCTGGAGGCCGTCCGGGAGGGGCTTGTGCTGCTGAAAAACGAAGGCGGCGTCCTGCCGCTGAAGCCCGACGAAGTGCTCAACTGCCTTGGCCCTGGCCAGCACCGCTGGCGCTTCGCCACGGCGGGCTCTGCGGCCATCAATCCGCGCTGGCGGCCCGGTTTTCACCGGGCCACGCTGGAGCACAGCCATTTCACCATCAACGACGAGCTTTCCGACTTCTACCGGCAGCGCCGCGGCGACGTGCCGGACGACGCCGCGCTCCAGCGCGCCCGCGCGTTGAGCGATGCCGCGCTGGTGTTCATCGATCGCCCCTCAGGAGAGATGATCGACAACCGGTCCGTTCCGGGCGAATACGATCTGACTGAGGGCGAGCTGGCCATGCTCCGCGCGGCCCGCGCCCACTTCAATAAACTGATCGTGATCCTGAACACCGGCTATCCCATCGGCATGGCGTGGATGAAGCAAGTCGAGCCGGATGCCGTGGTGTGGGCCGGCTTCGGCGGCATGCTGTCGGCCTGGGCGCTGGTAGAGCTGCTGGACGGCCGGCTGAACCCCTCCGGCCACCTGCCGGACACCTGGGCCTGGACCCTCGACGACAACCCGGTCAGCCGCAACTACCCGGCGCTGGGCGCGGGCGACGGCTACGTCCACGAGGATTCCATAGGCGTTCGGGTGTACTACGAGGAGGACGTGTACCTGGGCTATCGCTTCTTTGACACCTTCGGCGTGCCCGTGGCCTTTCCCTTTGGCCACGGCCTCAGCTACACCCGCTTCACCCTTTCGCCCATCGGCCTGGAGAGGGCTGACGGCGCGGTGTCCCTGCGGGTGCGGGTCAAAAACGTGGGCCAGGCTGCCGGCAAGTGCGTCGTCCAGCTTTACGCCGGGCTGCCTGAAGGCCGGCTGGAAAAGCCCGCCCGGGTGCTGGCGGACTTCGGCAAGACGGCGTCCCTCGCCCCCGGCGAATCGGAGGAGCTGATCCTCCAGGCGCGCTTTGAAGACATCGCCAGCTTCGACGAATCCCGCTCTGCCTGGGTGCTGGAGGCCGGGACTTATGAATTCAGCGTGGGCGAAAGTCTGGCTGCGCGCGTCCCCTGCGGCACCCTGCGTCTGGAGGCGCGGGTGCTGCGCGCGGTTGAGGCGCTCGGCGCGCCGATGGAGGCCTTCAAGCGGCTGACCCGGCGGGACCGCAGCGTGGACGGGACCCGTTCAAGGATCGTGCCCCTGGGCGACCAGATCGCCGTGCCCGCGCCCCGCGTCTACCCGGACGCGCCCGTCACCGCCAAATCCAAGGCGCGGATCCTCTGGCCCCAGGTCGCGCAGGACCCCGGTCTGCTGCCGGAATTCGTGTCCCGGCTTTCGCTGTGGGCGCTGTGCCGTCTGACCGTGTGCGCCGGCATGCGCCAGATGCCCTGGCAGGACGGCGCGGCGGGCTACACGCCCCGAATGTGCAGGTACGCCCTCCCCTCCTTCGCGGTATCGGACGCCGGCGCGGGGCTGAACCTGCGCGAGCCCGCCACAGGCTTTCCCTCCAGCAGCGTGCTCGCCGCCAGCTTCAACCGGCAGCTCGTCCGCAACGTGGGCCGGGTCATCGCCGAGGAGTGCCGCGAGCGCGGCATCGACATGCTGCTGGCCCCGGGCATGAACCTGCACCGCAGCCCCCTCTGCGGCCGTCACCCGGAATACTTCTCCGAGGACCCGCTGCTGGCGGGCACGCTGGCCGGCTGGCAGGCGAAGGGCCTGCATGACGGCGGCGCGCTGTGCTGTTACAAGCATCTTTTCTGCAACAACGCGGAGCTGGGCCGCTTGGGCAGCCACAGTGTCGTGTCCCTGCAAGCGCTTCGGGAGCTGTACTTCAAGGTGTTTGAAATCGCCTTCCGGCAGGAGACCCCCGACGCCGTGATGACCTCCTATAACGCGCTGAACGGGCTGTATCCGGGTGAAAACGGCGCGCTGCTGAGCGGCCTCGTCCGGGGCGAATGGGGCTTCCGCGGCGCGGTGATGTCCGATTGGGGCAGCTATCGCACCGTCAGCGCCGTGGAGATGGCGAAGGCCGGCAACGACTGGCTCACCCCCGGCGGGCCGCTGTGGGCCCTGCGTCTGTGGCGGGCCGCCCGGCGGGGCGAGATCACCCGGGCCCAGCTGGAGCGCAATGCCCGCGACCTGCTTCGCGGCTTCGGCAGGCTGACAGAATAGAGCAGGGACGGCGACGCGCCGTCCCTGCTCCCTTTTGTTCATCACGTTTCCGTGAAGAACCTCGTTTTATCGCATGTCCACTCTACTTTCCCGCCACGCTCAGCCGCTTCACCAACACACAGGGGCTGCCGAAGCAGCTGGCCCCGGGCGCGCGGAATTCCAGATCGCCGCCCACGGCCTCCACGTTTTCAAGCAACTCGTAGAAATTGCCCGCGATGGTGATCTGCGCCACCGCTTCGCACAGCTTTCCGCCGCGCACGGCAAAACCCTTCGCCGCCAGCGAGAAATCGCCGGTGATGGGGTTCGCGCCGGCGTGCATGCCCTGCAAATCGGTGATCAGCAGCCCGTCGCCCAGCTTCTCCAGCATCCCGTCAAAGTCCACGTCCGTGGGCTTGAAGTAGAAGTTCGTCGGCGCGATGCCCACGGTCGCCGCGTAGCCGGGCCGGCTGGCGTTGGCCGTGGTCTTCACGCCCTGCTTGGTCGCGGTCTTTAAGTTGTGCAGCAGCGTGTTCAGCCGGCCGCCCTCGATCACGGCCTTGGGCGCCGTGGCGACGCCCTCGCCGTCAAAGGGCGTGGAGGCCGCGCTGTCTTCCAGATGCGGGTTGTCCATGAGGGTCACGCACTCCGCCGCGACCGCCTCGCCCTCCCGGCCCTTGAGCCGAGAAAGGCCCCGCTGGGCGTTTTCGGCGGAGAACACGCCGGAGAACGTGGACAGCAGCGTCGCCGCCACGTCGTTTCTGAGCAGCACGCGATACGCGCCGGAAGCCGCCTGCTCCGCGTTCAGGCCGTCCAGGGCCTCCTTCGCGGCGGCCTTCGCCACCTTTTCCAGGTCGATCTCCTCCGGCTTCATCGTGAAGAATATCTTGAAGCCGGTGTTCACCTTTTCCCCGTCGCGGGCCACGGCGGCCACGTATCCGCCCAGCAGGTTCACCCGGTTGGCGACGTCCAGCCCGCTGCCGTTCTTCAGCGCGCGGAAATCGCTGGAGGAGAATATGGCACAATCCTCCACCTGGGCGATGCGCGCGTCCTGCTGAAGGGTCAGCTTTTCCAGCTCCCTGGCCATCTCGATCTTCTGCGCGGCGGTGATTTCCTCCAACGCCGGATTGTACAGATTGAGCTGCGGATATGTCCCGTCGCCCTCATAAATGAACTGTTCATCCTCGCTCTCCACCAGCGCGGCGTTCTCCAGCGCGCCGTCCAGCAGCTGGTCCACGGCGGCATCGTCCAGGATCTGCGTGGAGGCATAGCCCATCTTGCCGCTGTCGGTCAGCGTGCGAAAGCCCAGCCCGATGCTGTCGGCCACGTTGTAGCCGATGATCTCGCCGTCCTTCACCTGCACCTCAAAGCTGCTGCCTTCCTCATAGCAAATTTCGCTGCCCGCGCGGCGCAAGCCGCCGCCGGTCCGCTCCCGTTCCTCAATGCGGTCAAACAGCCGCTCAACAAACTCATTTCTTTCCATGCTCATCGACCTCCCACCGTCATGTCGGTCACGCGAATCATCGGCTGGCC
>CAMVBO010000057.1 GCA_947165745.1 uncultured Clostridia bacterium
TCGGCCTTGGGCACCAGCGCGGCCACGCTGTCCACCACCACGATGTCGATCGCGCCGGAGCGCACCAGCGCCTCGCAGATATCCAGCGCCTGTTCGCCGTTGTCCGGCTGGGACACGTACAGCTCGTCGATGTCCACGCCCAGTTTGGAGGCGTAAACCGGATCCAGCGCGTGCTCGGCGTCGATGAACGCGGCGGTGCCGCCGGCCTTCTGGGCCTGGGCCACGCAGTGCAGCGCCACGGTGGTCTTACCGGAGGATTCCGGCCCGTAGATCTCCACGATGCGGCCCTTGGGCAGGCCGCCCACGCCCAGCGCGAAGTCCAGCTGCAGGCTGCCGGTGGGAATGACCTCCACCTGCATGTTGTTGGCCGCGTTGCCCAGCTTCATCACCGAGCCCTTGCCAAAATCCTTTTCAATCTTGCCCAGCGCCACTTCCAGCGCCTTCTTGCGGTCGTCCCCGAACTTCTGGATCGCGGGCTTCTTCTCCGCCTTCTTCTCCGCTGCCATCTGGGTATCCTCCATATCCGTATTGACGGGCCAATCCCGCCGCTGTGTGCTTTTGACATTACCCATTATAGCACACGGACGGCGGGATTGGAACCGAACATATGTTTAATTTTTATCGAACTTATGTTCTGTTACTGCTCAAGGCTCTCCCCCGCGTAGTCCAGCAGGACCTGAGCGGCTGCCTTTGCGCCGGCGTCGGTCACGACCCGGTCGAAGCGCTGGTTGTCGCTGACGACGCGTCCGGTCTGCTCGTCCACCTCGCTGTAGGTCGCCGACAGGCGCATGCCCACGGCGTCGTTGAATGCGGTTACGCTTGTAATGATCTTCATGCTTCCATCCTCCCACTGTGCAAATTGTCGATGTGTGCCAGCGCCATCGCGCCGTAATCCGTCCCGTCGCCCCGCGCGTCCCCGATCGGCGCGTCCAGCCGCCGCTGGTCGAAGTCCCTCTGCCTGGCCTTGAGCTCCCAGCCGAACCGCAGCCCGGGCGTGCCCTCCACGATGAAGCATCCCGCTCCCCGCTCGGTCACGCGGCATTCCCCCGCACCGTAAGCCTGCAGGAACACTTGATACTGTCCCTGGGCGATGGTCTGGGCGAACACCGCGTCGAGCCAGACATGACACCTGCCGTCCTCCGCGATCACGCCCTCGCCCACATCACCGCACAGCGGCGACGGCGTCTCGTAGCAGTAGAGCAGCCGGTCGGAATACTGGCCCGTTGACACCTGCCGGGACTTTGTCCCGTAGACGGTCATTGTCCCGTAGGCAGTCAAATTGCCTCTGATAAGCGCATTCCTTTTTTCGTCCATGTCGCCGTCAACGACCAGGCTTTCATGGCAACGCACCGGATAACGCAGATTGATCGACCTCGACGCGGTATACTCGCTCTCCAGGTACACCTGGAAAGGATAGGTTGACGCGCCGTCTTCGTCGTAGCACCGCAGGGTCAGGCCATTGGTGTGCAGATACAGAACGGATTTAAGCACGTTGTTCCAATAGAACCGAATGCCCTGGGCAAAAATCTCCGTCTTGATCAGGTTGCCGTCTGCGGTCACGTTGTAGGAGATGCCGTTCCTGCCGATGTAGGCGCCTGTGCCGCCAACCGCCTGCGACCCGTACTGCAGCGACCCGCTCTCGATCTGGAAGTCTCCGATTTTGCCTTTCTTGGTCACGAACTCGCTGTTGTTCCCGTCCAGAACCCAGTAATTCGTGCCGGTCTCGTCCGAAATCACGCCCGTGCGGATCAAATCGGCGCACAGCGTGCCGGTATCGATATAGGTGCCGTTGATGTACAGCTTGCCGTCCTTCAGATAGATGCCCTGCGTCTGCCCGTTGTTGGTCAGCCGGTTGAACACGCCCTGCTGGTCCAGCGCGCGATCCAGCGCGGTCACGGCGGCACTGGCGCCGTTGGCCGTGGCATTGGCGGCGTTCGCGGTCGTGCTGGCCGCGTTGGCCGCGCTGTTCGCTCCGTTGATGGCCTTGGCCAGCACGGGCTCGGTCGTCGTCACGCTGCCGTCCGTCCAGGTCACCTTCGAGCGCGTCCAGATGTGCTTCCCGCTGGCCCACGCCGGCTGTTCCCGGGACCAGCTGCCGCCGGTCTGCGCCGTATCGCTGTTGGAAATGTAGTATTCCTCGACGATGGCGCCGACCCCCACGCCAGCTTCACCCGCCTGCCCCTGCGGGCCTTGCGGACCGACGGCGCCCGTCTCGCCCTGGGGGCCGGTCGCCCCGGTCTCACCCCGTGGCCCCTGCGGTCCGGCAGCTCCGGGCGCGCCGTCCTGTCCGTCCCGTCCGCTGATGCAGGTCGCCGGGCTGTAGACGATCTCGCCGTTGGAAACCGTGGTCCCCGTGCGCTGCCAGATGTAATAGCCCGCCCGCCACTGCGGGGCCGTCGTGGTCCATCCGGTGATCGGCGCCGTTTGAGGGCTCGTGTTCTCGGCATACTCCACGTCCACCCCGACGATGGCCGCTTCCTCCAGCGCCTCCACCTGCCCGCGCAGCTGCTTCAGCCGGTCTGCGGTGCCCACATAGGGATACTCATCCGCCAGTTCCGACGGTTCCGGCGCGGAGATATCGCCCCGGAACGCCAGTCCCAGCCGGGCCGCCTCGACACATAGCACGCTGACCACGTCCGCCTTGCTGCGAACGGCGTCGCCCAGCTCCAGCGCCGGGTCGTAGATGGCCGAATCCAGCGCGAAGGGCTGATAGCGCACGCCGATCAACCGCCCCGCCAACCAGACCAGCCCGCCTTCGGTCACCCAGGGCGAAGCGATGTCGATCACCAGCCCGTCCTCCGTGCCGATCAGCCGTTCCTCGTCCTGGCCCGTCACCCGAATCCCGGTCACCGCCTGCTCTGCTCCGGCGAACACGCCGCCCAGCACGCCCACCACATCGTGGGCGCTCGTCGGATCCGCCGTCTCCAGCGGCACCAGCCTCAGCCGGTTCTCCGGCGTCACGATCCAATTGCCGCCGTGCGCGGAAGCGATATCGCCGAGCACATCCCGCATCGTCCAGCCCTGCCTCGGCGCCAGGATCCTGAAATCGTCCCCGGTCCGCAATTCCGTGCGCAAATCCATCTCCAAGCCCATCGCCCGGGCGATGTCCGCCGCCACCTGCGCCATGCTCCTCGGCCAAGCGCCTTCCTCCGGGAACAGCGCGTTGGCCTTCAGCATCGCGTCGTAGCACTCCATCTCCACCAGCCCGGTCACGGCGTTTCGGTTGCGGTGGCTCACGAAAAACGTGCCCGCCGGCCGCCACTCGCTGACGCGGTCACCGTCGGTCAGCCGCGTCTTCACCACCACCGTCGCCGCCCGCGGAATGGCGTCCTCCGTCCGCACCGACAGCTGGCAGCTGGCCGCCACGGCATTGCCCACGCCCAGGCCATCCTGCATCAGTCCCCGGCGGATTGTCGGCGCGAAGATGGCCGTGTACTCCCTGCCGGCGATCACCGCCACCGTCTCCAGCCGCGCCGTTCCCGTCGCCGCCAGCGCCCGCCAGGTCTCGCTCACGTTCTGCAAACCCTCACCTCCCTTTCATACTGCGCTCCTGCCTCCCTGTGCGCGGGGGCGACGGACGCCGGTAAAGGGGCCGCCCCCTTCACCGCTCCGTCATGCTGAAATTCATCCCGTCGTACACCGCCGCGCCGGTGCTCCGGTCATACCGCTGCGCTCCAAAAGGCACCGACGAGGTGTAAAACGTCCGCGTGGCCGGCTGGCCCGTGGTCGGGTCCAGCACAGTGGCCTGGTAGTACTGCCCGGAGATGTCCGCCAGCAGCTGCCGGTGCACCGCCTCCGTCAGCCGGAGCAGCTTCACTTCCCACTTCTGCTTCACCGCGATGCGCGTTCGGTACATCAGCCCCGTCTGCACGTCGCGACCGCTGCCGTCCGCGTCCAGGTCGTTGCGGCTGGGGTTCAGCTCCTCCACATATCGGGCATAGTCGTGCCCGTTGATGATCAATACCGGCATCGCCATCCAACCGCCTCCTATCCTCTCAACGGGCTCGCGCTGTACATCTGCGTCCGCCGGTTGATCTCTTCGATGATGCGCTGGGCGCTCACGCCCCCGTCGCTCCTTCCGCTGCCCTGCAAGGCGTTCACCGCCTGCACGATGGCGCTGGTCTGCGCGCCGATCACGCTGATGATCGTCTGGATCAGATCCGCGTTGTTGGCGTCCATCGTCTCGCGCAGCTCCGCGTCCCCGCGTCCCTGCCGCGACACCTCATAGGGTGTCACCGCGCCCGTGGCCGCCACCGGCGGCACCAGGTTCACGGCGCCCTCGATGGCGCTCAACCGCCGCAGCAGCGCCGCTTCCGCCTCCGGCATCCCGATGGCCGCGATGCCGCCGAGCAGCGCGTTGGTGCACAGGGCCATGTGCCCCGCGACAAACCGTCCCAGCGCGTTCACTGCCCTGGCCATGCCGCTGACCACCGCGCCGTAGATCGCCTGGGCAATCTGGCTCTTGTTCAGAATCTCGGTGCGCCCGTTCACGTGGCCCACCACTTCCGGCCCGGCCTCGCCCGCCACAAACAGGCTGCCATGGGCCCGCCTTGTGCCGTTCGCGTACTTCCGCACGCCCCGCCACCAGTCGGCCCGCCCGCTGTCCATGATCTCGCCGCCGCCCGCGAAGGCCAGCACCCTTCCGCCCGCGGTGACCACGCCGCCGCCCGCCAGACCCAGCGCCTTCGCGATGCTCGCCGACACCTTGTTCACCTTGTCCACCACCAGCTGCACCTTGGTGGTAATCGTCGTGCCCACAAAATTGGCCAGGCTGCTCCAGCCGTCCTTGCGCAGGGACACCCACACCGTCGTGGAGTCCCCCACAAACCCGGAAATTGTCTTCCATCCCCACTTCACCAGCTGGGTCCACACGCTCAGCTCATCGCCCACGAATTCCTCGATGCTGCTCCAGCCCCAGCGCTCCAGGCTCGTCTGCTCCGAGACCGCCTCGCCCACGAATTCGGCGATGCTCCTCCAGCCGTCGCGGACCAGGCTCGTCCGGACGCTCAAAGAATCGCCGATGAACGCGGCAATGCTCTTCCAGCCGTCCCGCACGAGGCTCGTCTGCACGTTCACCCTGTCGCCCACGAATCCCGCCAGGCTCGTCCAGCCCTGCTTCACCAGGCTCGTACCCACCGTCACCGCTGTGCCCACGAACCCCGCCAGGCTCGTCCAGCCGTTCTTTGCCAGCGCCACAGAAGCCGTCAGCCGGTCGCCCACGAAGCCCGTCAGGCTGCTCCAGCCCCGCTTCACCAAATGGACGCCGACCTCCGCCTCGCTCCGCTTCACGCCGCCCAGGTTCAGCCCGTCCAGGCCGCCGCCCAGGTTCAGCAGGCCCCCCAGGCCGCCCAGCTTGCCGATGGCCGACGAAAGCAGCGTCCACAGCTTCTGGGCGATGGCGTCCCAGTCAACCTCGTCCAGCGCCCTGGCGATCCCGGCGGCCAGGCTGTCCGCGTCGAATCCCTCAAGGAAGTTGATCCCGAAATCCAGCATCCCCTGGATCGTCCGGTTCAGCCACTGGCCCAGCGCCGTCCAGTCGGTCTTCTTCACCAACCCGTTCACGGCCTTGGAAAGCGCCGTACCCGCGCCCTTCCAGTCAAACGCCGTCACGGCCGCCTTTAGCGCGCCCAGCGCCTCGGAGAGCCGTCCGCCCAGGAAAGTGCCCAGCTCCGCCCAATCCACCTCCGCGATAAACCGGTTCAGCCCCCGCGTCATCGCCAGGGACACCTCCGCCCAGTCCACCGCCTCCATCGCCTCGCCGGCGGCCCGCACGAAGGACCCCAGCCCCTCGGCCAGGCTGCCGCCCAGCGCCTGCCAGTCAAACGTCGCGGCCGCGTTTGAAAGCACCGTCATCTTCATGGTCAGCAGCCGGCTCAGCGCGTCGCCCAGCACGTCGAAGTCGATCTCCCGAATCGCGCCGCTCAGCCCTTCGCCGATGGCCTGCCCCACCCGGGCAAAGTCCGCCTGCTTCAACAGCCGATCCGCCGTGCGCAGCACCGTGTCGATGCCGTCGCCCAGCGCGCCGCCCACCTCCGACCAGCGCACACCGTCCACCAGCCCGTTGAACGCCTCGCAGCAGCTGTCCACCACGCGAACGACGCTCGCGCCCACGTTCTCCCAGCGGATCCACGCCCTGGCCTTCTCAATCGCGCCGTTCAGGCCATCGGCGATCGCCCGGCCCACGCCGTCGTAATTCCCCGCCTCGAACAACCGGCGCAGCCGCTCGCCAAAGGCCAGGATCCCGCCGTCGATGGGCACCAGCGACACATCCCCCACCAGCGCGTCCATCGCGCCGGCCACGCCGCCGCTTCCGCCGGAGCCCGTCCGGTTCCTGCGCAGTATATCCAGCTCGTCAAAGCTGGCCAGCTGCCTCTCCAGCGCCCGGACCGCCCCGGTCGTCCGCTTCAAGCTCCCGGCGTACTTCCTCTGGGCGCCCGCCGCCCGGATAAAGGCGTTCTGGCCCGTCAGCGCCGCCATGAACGCCCCCACGTTGTACACCGCCCTGGACAGCAGATTCGTCAGCGCCGTCAGCGCCGGCGCCGCCGCCGTGGCGATGGGCACAAAGGCGTCCCTGGCGTTCCGCTTCAAATCGTACAGCGCATAGCTCAGCCCGTTCATCCGCGTCCGCGCGCGCTCCCAGGCGTCCGCCGTGTCTCCAAAGGCCGTCAGCTGCTCGTCGCGCAGGGCTTCCACCGCCCGCACCGACTTGCTCACCGCGCTGATATAGCCGCCCGTGGTCGCCCGCAGCTGACCGCCCAGCCGCCGCGTCGACCGATCCAGCGACCTCGCCGCGTCCGCCATCCGACGGGCGTTTTCCAGCAAATCGCCACAGCCCGGCGCCGCCTCGATCACAATCGCGCCGTCATACTTCGCCATATAGCCCCTCCTTCCCATATCTAAATCACCGGTCTCAGTGTTCCCGGTCCTCCGCAAGAGCGGCGTAGCACACCTGTCCCGGCCTCCCCGGTCCTCCGCAAGAGCGGCGTAGTGCCGTCACCCAAAAGCCTTCCCCTTTAGGGGAAGGTGGCACGGCGAAGCCGTGATGGAAGAGGTCGTTTCCCACAAAGAACCACTTGTCGCACCGTAGCCCTGGCCTCTCATCACCCCAGCAGCCGCTCCAGCCGCTCCTTCTCCTGCGCCTCCGCCGCGCTCAGTCTCGGCCTCAGCCTGCATATCCCGCTGTTGCGCTTCCAAAAGTCCTTCTCCCACGGTTCCAGCTTCTCGCCCCGTGCCCTCTTCTGCCGCAGCGCCAGCACCGTGGCATACACCGAATCCCGGATCTCCATGAACAGGCCCAGGAATGTCCACCAGTGCAGAAACGCCGCGTCCCGCACTTCATATCCCGCCGCCCGGTTCACCGCCGGAAACAGCAGCGGCGCGTCCTGTTCCCAATCCACGGTCCTCGGCCCGCCCGCCTGGCCGCCCAGCCCGTGGTCGATGAACGCCACCGCCGCGCGATAGGCCTCCGCGTACTCCCCCGGCGGCATGCGCGCAAAGTCCACATACAGGTTGTGCAGGCACACATAAGCCTTCTCCGCCTCCGTCAGCTCCGGGTCGTCAAAGGCGTCCAGTATGTTCAGCACCTCGCGGAAGTCGGCGCGGATCGCCCACTCCCGCTCGCCGACCGGAAGCGCCTGCGGCAGGTCGAATCTCATTGCTCCCCGTCCTTCAGATACTTGGCCGTCCTGCCGGAAAACCTGGCGGTCTCCGCGTCAAACTGCCCGGAGATGTATTCGCCCACGGCCTTCAGCACCGCCTCGCAGTAAAACGCGCCGCCCACGGGGCTGAAGGGATGCATGCTCCCGAAAAAAGCCCCTGCCGCGTCGCCGCCGAACAGCTCGTTCACGGCCTCGAACAGCCGCTTCTCCGCCTCCTTCAGCGCCTCGGCCTGCTTGTCCTCGTCCTCGCCGACAAACCGCTCCAAAGGCTTCGTGATCTCGTCGAAGCGTTCCACCATGCGGTTGTAGCGCTCGATGATCCCGATGTCCGTCGGATGGAACCGAAACACGCCGATCTCCTCGCCCTGGGCGTTCTGAATCGGCACCCGGCGGCTGCCGTCGTCCACCACGATCGCCGCCACCGCGTCCTTCTTATTCTTCATAGAACACACGCTCCTTGTTTCAATTTCTCCCCATAGCCATTTCCTCTGGGAATGTTAGAGTCTGTTTCTAAATTCGGAACGATGCATTTTCGGCGTCTTGAACTGCATT
>CAMVBO010000058.1 GCA_947165745.1 uncultured Clostridia bacterium
TGCTGCTGGCCGGCGGCAGCGGCAACCCCTTCTTCACCACCGACACCGCCGCGGCCCTGCGCGCCGCCGAGCTGGGCGCGGACGCCGTGTTCAAGGGCACCACTGTGGATGGCGTATACGACTCCGATCCCCGAAAGAACCCGGACGCGAAGCTGATCAAGGACATCACCTACCAGCAGACCATCGACATGGGGCTCAAGGTGATGGATACCTCCGCCTTCCAGCTGTGCCAGGACCAGAAGATCCCAGTGATCCGCGTGTTCAACATGGACGACCTGGACAATATCCTGCGGGTCGCCAAGGGCGAGGACATCGGCACCGTCGTGCATATGTGATCGATCGTCACCAAGGCAGCTTAAAAGCATTATTGCAGCCGTGCCCTACGGCGACCCGGAGTGTGTTTCTGCGGCAGCTTTCCCTGCAACAAGTATTGCCAGCCTTTTCCTTGTGTTGACGAATGGCTGTGCAGGCGGTATAATGAAGTCAATACAAAAAGGTGGTGAGCTTCATGCGGTCCAGTCACAGCGCGCCCTGGCGCGTCATCTACATCGCGCGCGGCGAGGCCCAGGCCCGGCAGATCGACGACCTGCTGAACCAGGCGGGCTTTCTGTGCGACTGGAAGCGACCCCAGGCGGGCGGCTCCCGCGCCGAGGACATCGAGATCAAAGCGCTGGAGGCCGAGGCCGAAGAGGCCCGTCTCTTTCTGATGGAACAGGGGCTGTAGCGCGGCATGGAGAGCATCACCATCACCGGCGTCGGCTCCCAACTGCAGGGGGTTGGCCGCCTGGCCGACGGACGCGCGGTTTTCGTGCCGGGCGCGATTCCCGGCGAGGTCGTCGAAATCGAAATCACCCAGGAGAAGGGGCGCTTCTGCGAAGCGTCTCTTTCCGCTGTTTTGGAGTTCTCCGCCGACCGCGCCGAATCCGCGTGCCCCCACGCAAATGCCTGCGGCGGCTGCCAGGGGCGGCACATGGCCTACGGGCGCACGCTGGAATTGAAGCGTCAGATCGTCAGCGACGCGCTGTCCCGCCTGGGCGGCGTTCAGTCGCCCAAGGTGCTTGAAACGCTGGGCTGCGACGCGCCGGAGCGCTATCGCAACAAGGCGGAATATCCCATCGCCTGGCAGGACGGGCGGCCCGTCATCGGCATGCACGCCGCCGGGAGCAATCGCGTCGTGCCCATCGGTGACTGCCTCCTGCAGGCGCCCCAGAGCGCCGAGGCGCTGCGCTGGTTTGCCGCGTGCCTCCCCTCCCTCTCCTGCGCCAGGCAGCTGAAATACCTGGTCACACGGGTAAACCGGGCCGGAGCGCTGATGCTGATCGTCTGCGCCGACGCGCCGGTGCGATCTGAGATCGAAAAGCTCATTCCGGCGCTGCGAAGGGACCTTCCCGCGATGAAGTCGCTGTGGTTCTGCCAGCTGAACCGCCGTCCTGCCCACGCGCTGGACGGGTGCTGTGGGAAGCTCTGGGGCGCGGAGGCGCTGCAGGAGACGCTGCTGGGGCTGGAATTTGAGGTATCGCCCCAGTCCTTCTTCCAGGTGAACCCGGCGCAGACCGAGCGGCTCTACGCCTGCGCGCTGGAGGCCGCGGGCGTCCGCCCCGGTTGCGGCCTGAATGTGCTGGACGCCTACTGCGGCGCGGGCACCATCACCCTGGCGGCAGCGCGCCAGGCGCAGTCCGCCCTGGGCATCGAGATTGTCGCCCCGGCTATCGCCGACGCGAAGCGCAACGCCCAGCGCAACGGCCTCGCTGACAGAGCCCGCTTCATCTGCGCGGACGCAGCCAGGGAGATCCCAAGCCTGCTCTCCCGCGGCCAGCGCTTTGACGCCGCCATCCTCGACCCGCCGCGCAAGGGCTGCGACGCCACGCTGCTGGAGGCTCTCATCGCCGCGAGGATTCCCGTCCTCGCCTACGTCTCCTGCAACCCGGCCACCCTCGCCAGGGACGTGAAGATCCTGGCTGGCGGTGGCTATCGTCTGGAATACGCCCAGCCTGTAGACATGTTTGCCTGGACGGGGCACGTCGAAACCGCCGTTCGCCTGTTTCGACAGTAAATTGCGCCCCGGCAAATCACCAGCCCCCAGCCGCAAACAAACCGCCCTCTGAAACGGCGGTGCGCTGGGCTCACGGCCGATTTCCTCAAAATACGAATGATGGCAAACCAATTTATCGCAAAGGCGCTCCTTTTGGGACGTCTTTTGCGATTGCGGGGTGGAGATCCGGCAAAGTATGTGATATAATTATGCTAATATGTCGATTAATGCCTTTCCCCGCGCGGACTGAAAGCCACGGTTAAGCGCCTCGCGGGGATGGCGTCATTTTCCCAAACACGCTCTGGCCACGGGTTCGGCCTGCCGGAGTCGCAAAACGAGGTGCAAACCATGCGAAAACACGCGAAGATCGTGGGTCTATTGACGGCCGCGCTGGCAGCCGCTCTGATCCTGTCCGGCTGTTCCCCCGCCCCCTCCGGCACAAAGGAAGGCGCGTCGCTTTCCGCGCCGGAAGAGGTCGGTGAAAACGCCTCCGTTGAAGCGGCGTCCGCTGCCGTCCTGAAGGACTCTGCCCGCAGCGCGGTGAACTTCGATCACCAGCTTGACGCTTATGCGCCGCAAAAGGATCATTATAACTTCTACTTCACCTATAAGACCGTGCACCCCTGGTGGGACGCGGTAGCCCTGGGCATGGAAGAGGCCCAGCGGCAGTATCTGGACAGGGGCATCACCGTCACCTACGAATACATGGCGCCGGACGGCGCCTCCGCTGAGGACCAGACGCGGCGGCTTCGCGCGGCGCAGAAGGAAGACTTCGACGTCATCGGCGTGGATGTCGCGGACGAGGCGATCATCTCCCCCATCCTGGATGAAATGATGGACGAGGGCACCAAGGTGATGACCTTTTCCAGCTCCGACGCCGCCGAGGGATGCAAGCGGCTGGCCTACGTGGGCAATACGCACAACTATCAGGACGGCGCGGACCTCACCGAGGCCCTGTGCGAAAAGCTGGGCTATCGCGGAAAGGTGGCCATCCTCGTGGGCAGCGCCGGCGCGCCCTGCCATGAAGACCGGGCCCGCGGCGCCAGGGACACTCTGGCCAAGTACGGCGACATGGAAATCGTCGCGACCGAATACGACATGGACTCCGTGGACCTTGCCTACGAGCTCACCCTGGGGATATTGAAGGACTGCCCGGACCTGGACGGTATCGTCTGCTGCAACATGAGCAACCCCGTCGGCGCCGCCAGGGCTGTGACAGAGCTGGGCAGCGACGCCGTCATCGTGGGCATGGATCACGACAAAGAGGCGCTGCACGATCTGAACGACGGCATTATATACTGTCTCGGCGTGCAGGATTGCTATTCCATCGGCTTCGACACGCTTCAAATCGCCGTGAAGATCGCAGACGGCAACGCTCCCGGCGATCTTTTCCCGGAAAAGACGGACGAGATTACCACCGTGATCTATCAGAAAGACGCAGCGCTGATGCTCGAGTTGCTGTATGGTGATATATGATGGCCAAGAAAAAGCAAATCACGAATAGAACATTCGTCTTAACGGCTGTCATTGGCAGCCTGTTGATCATGGCGATGGTGACCGCCAACACGATATGGTCGTCGAGGCAGACCGTCTCTGCAACCGACGAAGCGGTCTCGGCGGTGAGCTCGTTCTACCTCGAAGCCATGGCGGATCGCCGCGCAAAGACGATCACCAATCAGATCAACCTCAACTTCGATCAGATGAAAAAGGTGCTGACCTTCATCGAGGATGAGGGCATCGAAACCCAGGAGGACTTGCGCGACGCGATCGGCAAGGTCGAGTCGCTGCTGTCGCTCAACCGATTCGCGCTGGTTGACGAGGACAACGTCGTCTATACGCAGTACACCACCTATACCGGCGGAAGCCGGCACGCGTTCCTGTCGGCGCTGAACGACCGCACCATCAGCACGGTTTCCCTTTACGGCTCCTCCAAGCAGCTGTACCTGGCGATCCCGACGCCCAATCTAACGATCATGGGAAAGCCTTTCAAGGCGTGCTTCGTCCAGATCGACATCAAGGACATCGTGGATCTGCTGGCGTTTGACGATCAGGGCAGAACCTATTTCGGCCTGTATACCAAAAACGGCGAAAGCCTCTCCGGCACGGAGCTGGGTCCGGTGATCGGCGAGCAAAACCTCTTTGAAGCGACGAGAAACGTGGTTTCCGAGGAAGTATGGCGGGAAAACGTCGATCGTTTCGCCAGCGAAGCGCCGGGCAGCATGTCCTTCGCTTCCGGCGAGGCGGAGGAGACGCTGAGTTACGTTCCCATCGAGGGCACGGGCTGGGAGATGGCGGTGCTGATTCGGGAAAGCGTCATTCAGGACGAAATCCGCGACATCAGCGAAAAGAACCTGGTGAACAGCAGAAACCAAATCCTCTTCGCGGTGTTCGCCGTGCTTCTGCTCGCCGGGATACTTCTTATGCAATTCGAAAAGCTGTCCAGGAACAAGCTCGAACAGGAAAAGCAGACCAGCAGGACCTTCCGCGCAATGGCCAACACGGATTCCATGACCGGCGTGAGGAACAAGCTGGCCTATTCCGAGCATGAGGCGGCCATCAACCAGAGAATTCAGGACAACGCGATCGAGAAGCTGGCCGTCGTGGTGTGCGACATCAACGGATTGAAATACGTGAACGACAACGACGGCCACGCCGCCGGAGACGCGCTGATCAAGGACGCCTGCGCGTTGATTTGCGGCAGTTTTACCCACGGCGCGGTGTTCAGGATCGGCGGGGACGAGTTCGTCGTGCTGCTCGAGGGAGAGGGCTTCGACACGATGGATGAGACGGTTCGCGCGCTGAACCGCAAGGTGGAAGACAACATCCGCGAAAACGCGGTCGTCGTCTCCGTGGGCTGCGCCGTGCTCCGGAAGGAGGATCGACAGCTTCGGGACGTGTTTAAACGGGCGGATCAGATGATGTACGAGCGGAAAAAGGCGCTGAAGGAAATGGGCGCGCACACCAGGCTGCCATGACGTTAGAGTGTGTTTCTAAAATCCTGAACATGCATTTTCGGCGTCTAAGGCTGCATTTCTGTGTTGCTTTTCCTCGACTTGCAACCAGTAAGCCTTCGGAAAATCGCCTTGAAATGCAGCCTGATACGCTCGAAACTGCACATCCCGGACTTTAGAAACACACTCTAGCCCCTGTCCCGCCGGGGTGATCGAGATTTGATTCGCAAAAGCGGAACTGAATAAAACAAACGGAGGATGAAACATGGATATCAATATTCTTTTGGCCCTGCAGGATTTCAGGAACGGAGTCGGCGCGTTTTTGGCGGATTTCCTTTCCAAGATGACCTTCCTGGGTGAACTGAGCACGTCGATCGTCATCATGGCCGTGGTCTACTGGTGCTTCAGCAAGGATGTCGGCACGTATCTGCTGATGGGCTGGAGCGGCAACCGGATCGTCAACGGTTTTTTGAAGGTGACGGCTTGCGCCTATCGCCCGTGGATCCGGGATGCGCGGATCCTGCCCTACGGCAATTCCATCAACACGGCCACGGGCTATTCCTTCCCCAGCGGACATACGATGAACGCCGCGTCGATCTTCGGCGGGGCGTCGGTGCGAAAGGATTTACCCCGGGCGCTGCGCGTCACGATGGGCGTCGTGCTTCTGCTCGTGGCGTTCAGCCGCATATACCTGGGCGTTCACACGCCCCAGGATGTCCTGGTGGGCGCCGTCGCCGGCGTTCTGGTCATGGTTCTGTCGCTCAAACTGATGGGTTGGGTCGCGGCCCATCCGGAAAAGGACCTGTTGGTGGTCTGCGTCGGCATCGCCCTCTCCGTCGCCGTGGCGATATATGCCGCCGTCAAGTCCTATCCCACGGACTATGATGCCGAGGGGAAGCTGCTGGTGGACGGCGCCAAGATGGCCAGCGACACCTTCAAGGGCGTCGGCTGGTCCGCCGCTTTCCTGGTGGGCTGGATCCTTGAACGGCGCTTTGTGGGCTTTTCCACCGACATCTCCATGGCAAGGCGGATCACCCGGCTGGCGCTGGGCGTGTTGAGCTATTATTTCGTCAGCCTGATAATCGTTCCCGCCGTCAAGGGCTGGATCCCCGGCGCGGCCGGCACCATCGCGTCCTGCTTTTTGCAGATGTTCTACGTGTCCTTCATCTTCCCCTGGTGCGTGAAGCGCCTGGAAAAGCCGACAGAGCGGGCATAATCGCGCCGACTTCGGCCTGTATCGAAAAGGAGAGTATTATGACCTCCATCAAGGAAATCATGCGGCAGCGCAGGAGCGTGCGCACCTTCGACGGGCGGCCCCTCAGCGCAGCGGACCGGGAATATCTGGAGAATATCGGAAAAAGCGCGGCAAACCCCTTTGACGTGCCCGTGGTCTTTCGCCTGCTGGACGCGAAGGAATATGGGCTGTCCAGCCCCGTGATCGTCGGCGCGGGCACCTACCTCGCCGCGAAAGCGACCCGCGTCCAGAACTATGAGATCGCCTTCGGCTACAGCTTCGAGAAGGCCTGCCTCGAGGCGCTCCGCCGTGGCATCGGCACGGTGATGCTGGCGGCGTCCCTGAGCCGCGCGGCCTTTGAGAAGGCCATGGCGGTCCAGCCGAACGAGGTCATGCCGGTGGCGAGCCCCGTCGGCTATCCCGCCGCGAAGAAGTCCATCCGCGAAAGCCTGATGCGCAAGGGCACCCGGGCCGACGAGCGGCTTCCCTTTGAAAAACTGTTCTTTGAAGGCGACTTTGACAGGCCGCTCGGCGCTGGGAATCCCTTTTCGGAGGCACTGGAGCTGATGCGCTGGGCGCCCTCCGCCGCAAACAAACAGCCCTGGCGCGCGGTGGTTGTCGGAGACAGCGTGCAATTTTACGAGGCAAAATCCATGAACGACAGCCCCCTTGGCGACATTCAGAAGGTGGACATCGGCATCGGCCTGTCCCACTTCCACCTGGCGCTGTTGGAGAACGGCGTCGACGGGCATTTCGTCTTTGACGATCCCGAAATCGCCGCGCCCGACGGCGTTCAGTACGTCGTCTCCTTCAAGCGGAGCTGATACGGCTCCCACATCGCGCTAAAAACGCGCCACCGCTCGGTTGGGTCGGTGACGCGTTTTGCTGTGCCGATATGAAATGCAGTATCAGGCCAGCAATCTCATAATATTGGCGCAGAGCGTGGCCAGCGGCGTGCCGACGACGTAGCCCATCAGCGCCATCAGAATGCCCACGGGCACCAGGGAACCCGAGTAGGAGCCCGCCAGCACCGGCGCGGAGGCCGTGCCCCCGATGTTGGCCAGCGAGGCGACGCCCGCGGTGAACAAGTCGAGCTTCAGCAGCTTGCAGATCAACAGCATCAGCGCCGCGTGGATCGCCAGCACGATGAAGCCGGTGATGATCCAGGCCGGCGCGTCCCCCAGTTCAGACAGGCTCGCCCGGGAGGCCAGCAGGCCGATCACCGCGTAGAGCAGCAGGTTGGAAACCTCGCCGGAGCCCGCAACCTTTCCAAGCGGCGTCAGCGCGCATACCAGCGCCACGGCGGTGACGAACAGCACAGTCCAGGTCGCCTTGTCGGAAAAGCCCGTCCAGCCGTACAGCTTCGCGCCCACGTTCGTGGCGATGGCGCTGACCAGGAAGGCGCAGCCGATGAGCAGCAGCAGGCTTTGCAGCGTGACGGGCTTTGTGTTCAGCTTCGCCTCGTCCGTCAGCTTCACGGACACCTCGTCCAGCCGGGTCGTGTCCGCCTTCGTCCACTGGTTGAAGCGGGGCGCCAGCTGCACGGCCCACAGCAGGAACATCACCCACAGGGAATAATCGATGGAATCGATCACCAGCGCGTAGCCCATGTCCGCCTCGCCGATGTTCAGCGCCGCCTGTACGGCCACCATGTTGCCGCTGCCGCCGATCCACGAGCCGCACAGCGCGCCCAGCCCCATCCAGGCATCGCTGCCGATAAACCGCTTCATAATCAGAAACGCGGCGATGAAGCCCAGCATGATGGTCAGCGTCGCGGAGAAGAAACCCAGCAGCATCCTGGGCCCCAGGCGAAGCACCTTGCGGATGTCGCACCTGAGCAGCATCGCGAAGACCATCGCGTAAGTCAGGTTGTTTTTGAGCGCGCTGTAGGCCGCCTTGGTCTGGCCCAGGTCCCACACC
>CAMVBO010000059.1 GCA_947165745.1 uncultured Clostridia bacterium
CAGCTGGATAGAGCGTCTGGCTACGGACCAGAAGGTCAGGGGTTCGAATCCCTTAGGGTCCGCCAAAAATCCCGTTACCCCATCCGGGGTGACGGGATTTTTCTGTGTGGAACCCAAGGGATAATCGAACCCCTTTTGCGAACGCGTGAGCAAATGGGGTTCGGCCTGCCGCGACGCGCAGCGGCGCCATCCCTTAGGGTCCGCCACCCAACAACGCTGATTTTGATACGAAATCAGCGTTGTTACTTTTTGTCCATAAGCTCTTGTAAATATGGCACCTCTCAGCTATAATTTTCATAGGAAATAGCAGAATACACAAGGAGACGACGGCATGAGAAAGGCATTATCATTGTTTATCCTGCTTGCGCTGACGATGTGCGCAGAAGCTGAGCCTGTCTTTACCGGGGATGGGGATATCTATTATCACGCCATACCGGACTGTATGGGACGGGAATATGACGAAGCATCCGATGACAATGGCTTGTACCCCTGCCCGGTGTGTGTGCAGGATGAGCGAGATTATCCGGGGCTGGAGGTCTTTCAGATCGCCGGTCTGACCATCATTCGCATGTCCGATGATTGGATGGCTGCACAGACAGACACTTCAGGCATATTTGCGATGACCGAGGAGGAGGAATACACCGGGGAGGAGGCTGAAGCCCGCGTGGCCCAATACCTTCACGGGGATGCCTATACCGAGTTCAAACGCGCGGTTCGCGAGGGCGGCACATCGGAATCCATCGCCCGGATCATGTCAAACTATGCCTTAAACTGCGATTGGTGTCAGACTGTCCATCTGGGCGGCGCTTGGTACGATGTATACGGGAACATGGAATATCCGTCTCCCTATGATCACGATCTTAATTTCCGCTTTTTCTTCGGACCCATGTCCCAGACAGGCGTTGTATTGAAGGAGCATATTTCCGACGAATACGACGACTATTTCACCGAGGGCTTTCAGGACCCGCCGCTGATCGTTCCGGAGGCTGTGCCGACGTGGTCCACGAATATCGAAGGCGGTGAGCTGAACCTCTACACGACCCACGGCTTTCACCTGATGGTTTTTCGGTTGACCGGAAAGGACGCCCTTTTGATGCCAAGACTGACGCTGGACGGCCCGGGCTGGCCCGAAAAGGTGGAAGTGCTGGCCGCCGATGTCGACGGGGACGCACTCTACGGAGCGGTGCTCTCCCAAGGTCAGGCCGAGGCCCTCAGGCAGGGCAGGGCTCGCCTCTCCTGGAAGCACTTTGAAGATTTCCAGAGGGATTGGGAGGATGTGCCTTATAGCGTTGTTGAGACAGAGCAGGAGTACGGCGACTGGCTGGTGGTGGACCGCGACGGGCGGAGCCTGCTGCGTTCAGATGGGCGGATCGAGCGGGATGGCGATGTCTTTCTGACCGATGACGACATGCCCCGCTCCGCATATGAGGCCATTGGCTTTGTGGACGAGGATGGCTGGTATGATCGCGAGTTTCGGTCCTGCACCCTCTATAACGCCGCGCAGGGAACCACGCTGTTGCGTGGGGAATACCTCTTTCACTGGGCGGACAGCAGGGCTCATGGCTTCGACTATAACACCTGGCTGGATGTTTCCGTGTATGCCGAAGGAGCGTCCGAACCGCTGGCAACACTGGAGAGCGACGATGGCAGCGTTCCCCTTTCATATTGGACCGATTCGCCGAACCCCGTCACCCGCTTCACGGTATCCAGGGACGCGGCGGTTTACCTGGGCAGCTTTGACGATCCGCTGCCCGACATTCCCGATGGCTGCTTCGCCTTCCGGCTGACCAGCGGCTTCTCCGACCGGGCGCACGACTTGCGCAGCGTGGTCATCGTCTGGTCCCTTGACGGCAAAGAAACACCCGCAGCAGAAATAGCTGGCAACATAGGAAAACAATGGAAACAAGTGCAATAAAGCCCATCGATCAAAGACGTTCTACAGTACAGACAGCATCTTTTTGTTACTCACAGATTCTTTGTGTTACCCTTGCATAGACGGTAACATAAGGTAACTTTGTATCAGAATCAGTGTCTCTTTCCAAAAAATCCCGTTGTCCCATCCGGGGCAATGGGATTTTTCTGTGCGGAACCTATGGGATAATCGAACCCCCCGCCGCGCACTGTCAAATTTAATTTTCCCAACCGGTTGACAAACCGCCCGGCGTGGCCTACAATATATGTGTGGAAATCCGGTAAGTAAGGCTACCGCAGGGATATGGATTGCTGCCGCAAAGTGGTGGAGACACCATGAGAGGGTCAACAGGGGATATCGAAGCACAAGGTATCACCTAACGCAATTGCACCGCCCTGCGAAGCTGAAGCTCGAACGGTGCAGGGAAATCATGTTCGCGTGTGATGAATCCGCATCCGTTTGGGTGCGGATTTTTGCATCCAATTTATATCACATCAAAAGGGGGTAATGGAATGGACGCTGGCGGTAGTAGCTATGGCACATACGCGGATCACATACGACGGCCCGGCCTGAAGGCGCCCGTTCCCGCCCGCACGTAACGAATGGCGCCGTCCATATGATCTCACATTGTGTCCTGCTCCTGTCAGAGGGGCGGTTTTCGCGCGGAAAGCCGCTTCCCAAAAATCTGAACGATTGGAGGAGTGACCCATGAAGGAGAGAACCGAAATTCTCGCAGAGACCTTCCGCAAGCTGACGGAAGAGAAAAAATACGCGAGCCTGCGGGATCTGATGCAGACGCTGTATCCCGCCGACATCGCCACCATACTCAGCGACATGCCCGAGCGCATGATGCCGGCCATCTTCCGGCTGCTGCCCAAGGACCTGGCCGCCGAGACCTTCGTCGAGATGGAGAGCGACGTGAAGGAGGAGCTGATCACCAGCTTTTCCGACACCGAGCTGAAGGCCGTCATCGACGAAATGTACATGGACGACGCCGTGGACCTGATCGAGGAGATGCCCGCCAACATGGTGCGGCGCATCCTGGCCCAGGCCGACGCCGACACCCGCAAGCAGATCAACGAGATATTGAAATACAAGGAGGACTCCGCCGGGTCCGTGATGACCACCGAGTTCGTGGCCCTCACGCCCCAGACCACCGCCGCAGACGCCATCAACGAAATCCGCGCCACCGGTGTTGACAAGGAGACCATCAACACCTGCTACGTGCTGGACGACAAGTACCACCTGCTGGGCACGGTCACCATCCGCTCGCTGATCCTGGCCCGGCCGGACGAGACCTGTGAAAGCCTGATGACGGCCAACGCCGTCAGCGTGAACACCCAGGACGACCAGGAGACCGCCGTGCAGACGATGTCGAAGTACAACATCACATCGCTGCCCGTGGTGGACGCCGAAAACCGCATGGTCGGCATCATCACCGTCGACGACGCCCTGGACATCATGGAAGAAGAGGCCACCGAGGACATCGCGAAGATGGCCGCTATCACCCCTTCCGACAAGCCCTACCTGCGCACCGGCGTGTTCGAGACGTGGAAAAACCGCATCCCGTGGCTGCTGCTGCTGATGGTTTCCGGCACGTTCACCGGCATCGTCATCACCCGGTTCGAGGACGCGCTGAAGCTGTTTCCGGTGCTGTTTGCCTCCGTGCCCATGCTGATGGACACCGGCGGTAATTCCGGCAGCCAGGCCTCCGTCTCCGTCATCCGCGCCCTGTCCCTGGGCGAGCTGGAATTCAAGGACATCTTCCGGGTCATCTGGAAGGAGTTTCGGGTCTCCTTCCTGTGCGGTCTGACGCTGGCCGTGGCCAACTACGGCAGGCTCCTGCTGCTGGAAAAGATCACGATGCTCCAGGCTGTCACCATCTGCTTGACCATGATGTTCACCGTGATGATCGCCAAGTTCGTGGGCTGCACGCTGCCGCTGCTGGCCAAGAAGGCCAAGCTGGACCCGGCCGTGATGGCCAGCCCGTTCATCACTACCATCGTGGACGTGCTGTCCCTTCTGATCTACTTCTCCTTCGCCACGGCGATATTGCACGTGTAATTGCGAGGGGACGCAACAAAAAACCAGCCGCTTCGCGGCTGGTTTTTGTATGACTTTCGGACGTCTGGGCGTCACTCGCTCTTTTTGTTCAGCTGTTCGATGAAGGTATCAAACACATCCATCAGCGCGGCGTTCATGCTGTCCAGTTCCGCCTCGCTCCAGCCGGGCTTTTCAATGCCCATCGCCGTCAGATAGGGTGCGGCCTCGTCCGTCAACGCCAGGCGCGCGGCGCTCAGCGCGGCGGCAAACTGCCCCTTCACCTCCGGGAACGCGTGCATCAGGTCGAAATCCATGGCCGCCACGCTCAGGGACATGCGCCCTTCCTTGATGACACTCGAAGGATCGTTGCCAGCGTCCACCATCATCTCATACCACTTCATCAGCTTTGCGCCGTAATAGAGGCTGACGCAGGTCTTACCGTCAAACTCGCCGCTGGCGCCGTCGGCAGCGGGGTCCACGTACTTTTGAATGGCATACACAAGGTCCGCGATTCTGCTGCCGTCGTCCATCGGCTGGAATTCGGGCATGTCCAGCGTCACGCCGGCGGCGGCCTCCCGCTCGGCGGCGCCCGCCTGATAATCATAGAGCATATCCCGGTCGCTCCGCGCGCCGGCCAGCGCCGCTTTCACGTCGTCCGTCTTGAGCATCGGGGCGGTGCCCTTGGGCACGTTGTAGGCCACCAGCGCGACCAGATAGAGCTGAACGCCGTTGAATTCATCCAGCTCCTCGCACCCGAACATCGCGTGATGCGTCAGGGACTCGCCGTTGACAAAATTCCAGCTGGCCTGCACCATCGAAGCCGGCTTGCCCTTGATCTCGAACCGCTCCTGGCCGTCGATCTTATAATCGCTGCCCGCGTACTGGGACGCGAAGGATTCGTCAAAGGTCTGCTTCATAAAGCTCTGGGCATCCTCGTCAAAAGCGTCCAGGGAATCGTACATGGCGATGAACACATCGCCGTTTATGCCCGAGACCTCCAGCCTGGCGTGATCGCTGCCTGAAGTGACATCTACGCGCTCCATGGTGGTAAAGGGGGCGGGAAGGTTGTAGGGAAGGGTGTAGGTCTTTGCGTCAAGGCCGGGGCCCACGCTGACATACAGGATGACGCTCTCATCGAACAGCGCCTCCCAGGTGGCCTCGTCCACCGCGCCGGTGGCCTCCAGGCCGTGATCCTTCTGGAAGCTCTCGACGGCGCTGGCGGTCTTCCCGCCATAATCGCCGTCGGCGGTTCCCACGGAATAGCCCAGCTCGTTCAGGCGCAGCTGCAGATACAGCGCGTCCAGACCCCGGCTGCCCCGCTGCAGCTCCAGCGCCAGGGCGGAGCTTCCAATCAGCGTCAAAACCAGCAGCAGGCACAGCAGTTTCCCAAATGCCTTCATAACAATCCCCTTCCGAATGTTGTGCCTTCACTTTATCACAACGCCCACCCCAAGTCAACAGACATTTTGCAGCGAAGCCGCCAATCATGCACACATCCAAAAAACGGCTTCCCCGCTGCGGCGGGGAAGCCCGTTCTATTTTACACGCCAGTGACCGCCCGTCACTTGCCCACCATCACCCGATAGATCTCGGCGGCCTTGTTGCCGCGGGTGACGGCCTTGGACTCCTTGCTGGCGGGAACCTCGTACTTGAGGCAGACGATGGAGCCGGCGTCCCGGGCGGCGTTCTCGCTGGCGAGCTTGCCGCTGTTGTTCTTCTTCCAGGTGCTGTAGACGCTGGCATAGCTGCCCTTCAGGTCGTAGAGGATCATCTCGTTCTCCGCGACGGCCACCTGGGCCGCGGAGATGGTGCTGCCGGAGCCGGCGTGCTTGCGATAGAAGGATACCAGCGTCCTGGTGCGCGCGCCGGTCCACTGCACGATGCCCAGACCGAACTTGCCCTCCCACTTGCCAGCGGCCAGCTTGTCCATCAGGGCCTCCAGGTCGTTCAGGTTCACGGACTGCACATACCGGCCGGAATAATTGTCCCGATAGAAGTTTTCCTCGGCGAAGCGCAGCTTCTTTTCGGCGGAACCCTTGTAGGCGGCCAGCTCCTCCTTGGAGAGGTACACCGCGCTGAGCACATAGCTGCCGTTCTTCAGGGCATAGTAGTTGCCGCCGTCCAGGTAGCAGAAATACCGGGGACGCTTCTGGTAGTTGCTGATGTACTTGCTGCTCTCGAACAGGCCGTAGGTGCCCTCGGCCAGTATGTTCGCGCCTACGCCGGCGGCGAAGGCGGGCTCAAAGCCGTTGGCGATCAGCAGCTGGACCACGTTGGCGATGGCGTCCTTCTTCGCGCCCAGGATGGAACAGCTCTTGAGGTTCGCCACCATCCGGGCCGCCGAAGGCGAACCCTCGGGGCTGGCCCCGGATTCGGGCAGGTCGATGCTCTCCCCGGCCACATCGCTGACCACCAGCTTGCAGAGGGCGTACTTCTTGTTGAACGTGGTGGCGCGGATATAGACCGTGCCGCCCTTCACGGCCGTGACCAGACCGGCGTCGTCCACCGTGGCCACGGCGGTGTTGCTGCTTTCCCAGCGCAGCGTGGAAACCGCGCCGGAGGGCAGCGTCGCCTTGATCTGCCGGGTCTCCCCCGCCGCCAGCGTCAGGCTGGCCGGGGACAGGGATACCTTCGAGGGGGCCTTGCTCACCTTTACCTTCACATAGGCGGTCAGGCCGTTCTGGGTCGTCACCCGGATGGTGGCCGTACCTGTCCTCTTGGCGGTAATCACGCCCTTGGAGGACACCGCGGCGACCCGCTTTTTGCTGCTGGCGTAAGCATAGACCGCCGCCTCGCCCTCGCCCACCGTCGGGATCAGTTGGAACTTCTCGCCCTTGCCCAGGGCCAGCGCGTCGGCGTTCAACGCCACCGCAGTGGGCACGGTGCCGTTGAGGACCGTGACCTTGCAGCTGGCCTTTTTGTTGTTGAAGGTGCGGGCCGTGACCGTGGCGGTACCCGGAGCGACGCCGGTGAGCTTGCCGGCCGCGTCCACGGCGACGACGCCGGGGTCGCTGCTCTGCCAGACGATGGCGGAGGACGACTTTCTCGGCAGCTTCGCCTTCAGCGTGCGCATCTCGCCGATGCTCAGCCAGCCCGTCCTGGCGGACAACGTCAGCTTGTACGGTGCCTTGACCACCTTCACCGTGCACGTGGCCCGTACGCCGTTGTAGGCGATGGCGGTGATCTTCGCGGTGCCGGTCTTTTTGGCCGTCAGGTTGCCCTGGGCGTCCACGTGCAGCACCCTGCTCTTGCTGCTGGCGTAGTAGATCCGCGCCGCGCCCGCATTTTCCGGGATCATGGCCGCGAAGGGGCGCTTCTCCCCCTTGCCCAGCGTGAGCTTCCCGGAGGGGAACGCCAGCCGGTCGGGGCCGTTCAACACCTGCACGGTGTATTCCACGGAGGCGCCGGCCCCGGAGACGGTGATCACCGCCACGCCCAGGGCTTCGCCGGTGATCACGCCGGTGACCGCATCCACGGAGGCGATCTCCGGGTGATCGGAGGCGTATCCGACGGGCTCGACGCCATTCAACAGCGCCTTGCCGTCCAGCGGATACTGCTCGCCCAGACCCATGCGCAGGTCGGCGGCCACCTCGGCGGGGGCCACCTGGGCGTCCCCGTCCGCCAGAAGCGGCTCGAGGGCGGCTTCCGGCTCAATTGCCGAATCGGCGGCGGGCTCAACGGCCTCGGCCTCGGGTTCGTCGGCCGGTTCCGGGGAAATCGGCTCCGGCACCGGGGCATACTCCACCTCCAGATCGAGCGTCGGTTCGGCATCAGGCGCCGGTGGCACGTCAGGCGCCGGTTCGGCATCGGGCGCCGGTGGCACGTCAGGCGCGGCCTCGCCGTCCCCGGTATAGATGGAGGGATCGTAGAGGTCCAGCTCCCCCAGCTCCTCTGATATCGCCGCCGGCAGGCACAGCGCCAGCGCCATCAGCAGGGCCAGTATTCTCACAATCCACCTGGATTTCATAGCGTGCTCCTTCATCCCGTCAATTCGGGAATCTCCGGTATTTTCATGTCGCCTCAACGGGCGTGGATCTCTGCGTATATTTTATCACACTATTTCATTTATTGCAATTATATTTCAAAAAGAGCGAGTATAAACATGAATTTGACACAAAAAAAGGATCCCTCGGCTCCGCCGACGCCCCGCGCGTTATGCCAGACGGTG
>CAMVBO010000060.1 GCA_947165745.1 uncultured Clostridia bacterium
CAGCGCGTGGCTGCTGGATAAGAAGGTCAATCTTTAAACCCTGAGTCGTTTGTAATCGAGGCAATAGGCAATAGGCAAAAGGCAATAGGAATGGTGGCTGCCGCCATTCCTGTCGCAACGCTCAGGGCAAAACTGCGGCAGCAGCTGTCCCTATTGCCTATTCCCTATTGCCTTATCGAGCCCGGACGGATGGTTTAGGAGGTCCAATGACCGATATTCAAAGAAGGCCCTGGAACGGCGCGCGCATGTCGCCGGAGCTGGAGTTCAAGATCAAAAGCCTGCCGGATTCGCCGGGCTGCTACCTGATGAAGTCCGGGGGCGTCAGCCAGTACTTCCACTGGTCCGCCCAGCACACCCCGAAGGTGCGGGCGATGGTGGAGAAGATCGACGATTTCGACATCATGCTGGTAGACAATGAGCTGGAGGCCTTCACGCTGGAGTGCAACCTGATCAAGCTGCACATGCCCCACTACAACATCCTGCTGAAGGACGACAAGGCCTATCCCTACATCCGCGTGGACCTGCGGGAGGACTTCCCCCGGGTGGACCTGGCCCGCCGCCAGGAGCGGGACGGCGCCCGCTATTTCGGCCCCTACCAGGGGGCCACCGTGGTGCGGGAGGTGCTGGACGTGGTGCGCATGGTGTTCCCGATCCGGGTGTGCAAAAGGGCGCTGAACCCGGATAAGCCCCTGCGGCCCTGCGTGCACCACCAGGTGGGCCAGTGCCCCGCCCCCTGCGCCGGGCTGATCTCCGGGGAGGACTACCGCCAGACCATTTTGAAGGTCATCGACTTCCTGAACGGGAAGTACGCGCCGGTGCTGGACGAGATGAAGGAGCGGATGATGGAGGCCTCGAAGGCCATGAACTACGAGCGCGCCGCCCTCTACCGGGACCGCATCCGCGCCGTGGAGGCCGTGATGCAGAAGCAGAAGGCCATCTCCACCGCCCAGACCGACCAGGACATCATCGCCGTGCTGCCCCACGACGCCGACGCCATGGTGCAGCTGATGTTCGTGCGCTCCGGGCGGATGATCGGCTCCGAGCGATTCACGCTGGAAGGGGCCGCAGACGAGCCCCAGGGCGAGATCCTGACCCAATTCATGCTGCAATACTACGGCCCGGAGATCACCCCGCCCCGGGAGATATTGCTCTCGGCCACCCCGCCGGAGCACGACGTGATCGAGCAGCTGCTGTCCGAGCAGCACGGCGCGCGCACCTACATCCTCACGCCCCGTCGGGGCGAGAAGCTGAAGCTGGTGCGCATGGCGCTCAAAAACCTGAAGGACGAGGCGAAAAAGCTGGACCGCCGGAACGCGAACAGCCGCGCGCGGACCATCGGCGCGCTGGAGGAGCTGCAGGCGGTTCTGAACCTGCCCGCGCTGCCCCGGCGCATCGAGGGCTACGACATCTCCAACACCCAGGGCGCCCAGAGCGTGGCCAGCGAGGTGGTCATGGTGGACGGCGTCAGCGCCAACAAGGAGTATCGCCACTACCGCATCAAGACCGTCGAGGGCGCCAACGACTTCGCCAGCATGTACGAGGTCATCACCCGGCGGCTTTCCCACGGGCTGGATGAGATGGAGGCGCGCAAGGCCGCCGGGCTGGACCCCCAGGGCGGCAAGTTCTCCTGGCTGCCCGACCTCATTCTGGTGGACGGTGGGCGGGGCCAGCTGGCCGCGGCCATGGAGGCCATGGAAGGCCAGGGGCTGAACATCCCGATGATCGGCCTGGCCAAGCGCATCGAGGAGATCGTGCTGCCCGGCCAGGAGGAGAGCGTGCTGCTGGACCGACACTCCCCCGCGCTGCACCTGATTCAGCGGGTGCGCGACGAGAGCCACCGCTTCGCCATCATCCACCACCGCACCCTGCGGGGCCGCGCCTCCATCGCCTCCCGGCTGGACGGCATCCCCGGCGTGGGCGAAAAGCGGCGCAAGGCGATCCTCAAGCACTTCAAGACCGTGGAGGCGCTGCGCGCCGCCAGTCTGGATGAGATCAAGGCGGTCCCGGGCATGCCGGAGAAGGTGGCCGAGTCCGTGTACAACTTCATGCGGCAGGACGAAAAGGGCGGCTGACCGCGCCTTTACCCCACGTTCGTTGACAAACCCGGGCGAAAGTGGGAAAATATGGGAAGGTGCCCCCCTCTCAGGCGCTGCGCGCCAGCTCTCCCCCTCACGGGGGCGAGCCACGGCTGCCGCGCGCCCCCCCTCGCCTCGCCCCGGGCGTACTGTCAAGGCAACCGCAATCCCCCTCGCCTCGCCCCCGTGAGGGGGAGAGGTGTCTGCGAAGCAGACGGAGAGGGGGCCCAAAATCTCACCGGAAAGGCGTGATACCATGGCCTCCATCCCCCCGAAGGACGTGATGCTGGCCAACGCCCGTGCCCTGCGCAGAGCCATGACCCCATGGGAGCGCAAACTATGGTACCGTTTTCTGCGCACTTACCCCGTGAAGTTCTACAAGCAGCAGATCATCGGCCCGTATATCGCCGATTTCTGCTGTCCCAGCGCCAGGCTGATCGTTGAGCTCGACGGCTCGCAGCATTCACGCCCGACGAACAGCCGGCAGACGCAAAGCGGAGCGCTGCCCTGCAGGCGCATGGCTATGCCGTTCTCCGCTTCCCCAGCGTCGATATCGACCGGCGCTTCCGGGCCGCATGCGAGGCCATCGACCTGGCCGTCAAGCGCCGCATCCAATAAAACCAGGAGGTCACTCACATGGACTACACCAACCTTGACATAATCGTGGATTCCTACCGCGACGAGCTGATCGCGAACATCCGCAAGTGGATCGCCATTCCCTCGGTGCAGGGCGAGCCGGCGGGCGAAAACGCGCCCTTCGGTATGGAAGTGCGCCGGATGCTGGACACCGCCCTGGCGGACGCCAGGGCCTTCGGCTTCGAGACGCGCGACATCGACGGCTACGCCGGCGACATCCGCTACGGCTCCGGCCCACAGACCATGGGCATGCTGGCCCACCTGGACGTGGTACCCCTGGGCGACGGCTGGAAACACGACCCTCTGGCCGGGGAGATCGAGGACGGCAAAATCTATGGCCGAGGCACCACCGACGACAAGGGCCCGGCCCTGTGCGCGCTGTACGCCATGCGCGCCGTGAAGGAAGCCGGCATCCCGCTCAAGGACGGCGTGCGGCTGATCCTGGGCTGCGATGAGGAGACGGGCATGAGCGACATGCGCCACTACGCCTCCAAGGTTAAGATGCCGGACTACGGCTTCTCCCCGGACGCGGAGTTCCCGGTGATCAACATCGAAAAGGGCGGCGTGAATATGCGCCTGTCGAAGGTCACCGGCGGCGAAGACGGCGCGGCGCTCCCCGTGTACAGCCTGTACGCCGGCGAACGGCCCAACGTGGTGCCCGCCGAGGCGACGGCCGTCGTCGGGCTGAACGGGCTGACCCTGAGCGCGCTGAACGAGCGGCTCTCCGCCATTGCCGCAAGGCATGAGAATTTCAACCTGAGGGCCGAGGCCGAAGGCGACGGCCGGGCAAAGATCACCGCCACCGGCGTAAACGCCCACGCCGCCATGCCCCAGCGGGGCGTGAACGCGGCGGGCATGCTGCTGATCGCCCTCGATGAGCTGGGCGCGGGCGGCGCGTCCATCCGCGCGGCCATCGCCATGCTGGCGGACGCCGTGGGCATGGAATACACCGGCGCGTCCCTGGGCATCGCCTGCGAGGACGAGCTGTCCGGCGCGCTGACCTGCAACCTGGGCATCCTGCGCTATGATTCCAGCGAGCTCTCCGCCCTGCTGGACATCCGCTATCCCCTGTGCGGCAGCGAGGAACTGATGCTGGGCCAGGCGGCCAAGCGCGTCGCCCCCGCGGGGATGAGCGTCTGCTGCGCCTCCAGCCACACCCCGCTGCACGTGCCCGCCGACAGCAAGATCGTGCGGGGCCTGTTGAAGGTCTACCATGAAGTCACCGGCCTGCCCGCCTACACCATCGCCATCGGCGGCGGCACCTATTCCCGCATGATGCCCAACACCGTGGCCTTCGGCGTGTGCTTCCCCGGCGACATGGACGTGTGCCACATCGCCGACGAATATATCGACATCGAAAAGATGATGCTGGGCGTGAAGATCTTTGCCCACGCCATCGCCGAGATCGCGGGAGGACAAATCGAGGATTAGAGCGTGTTTCTAAATTCCCCAAGATGCATTTTCGGCGTCTTGAACTGCATTTCTGCGTTGGTTTCCCTTGACTTAGCGCCACTAAGCCTGCGGAAAACCGCCTTGAAATGCAGCCCAATCCACTCGAAACTGCACATGTCTCATTTTAGAAACACACTCTAGGGAGCAGGGGGCAGGAAATGCCGAAGAACGCGACAGCAACTATTCCTGCTCCCTACTCCCTATTTCCTACTCCCTACTCCCTATAAATCTGTCCCCTCGCACATATCAACATGACAAGAGGAAGGAAGCATCCATATGTCTGAAAAGCCCTTTTCCATCGCCATTGACGGGCCCGCCGGCGCAGGCAAATCCACCATGGCCAAGGCCCTGGCCAAAGAGCTGGGGGCCATGTACCTGGACACCGGGGCCATGTATCGGGCCTTCGCGCTATACATGCTGCGCAAAAACGCGGTGAACAACCCCGCCGTCGTGGCCAAATCTGTGGAGGAAGTGGACATCGACGTGCGGTTTGTGGACGGCGTTCAGCGGCTCTACCTCTCCGGCGAGGACGTCACGACGGCCATCCGCGAACCGGAGGTCTCCATGGCAGCCAGCACCGTGTCCGCCGTGCCCCAGGTGCGCGAGCGCATGGTGGCGCTGCAGCGCAAGATCGCCGAAGGGCAGAACGTGGTCATGGACGGCCGCGACATCGGCACCAAGGTGCTGCCCAACGCCACGCTGAAGATCTATCTCATCGCCTCCGCCGAGGAGCGCGCCCGCCGCCGCTGCCTGGAGCTGGAGGAGAAGGGCACGCCCGAGCCCTATGAACAGGTGCTCAAGGACATGATCCGCCGCGACTACCAGGACACCCACCGCGCCGCCTCTCCCCTGCAGCCCGCCGAGGACAGCGTCCATGTGGACTCCTCCCAACTCACCATCGACGAGACCGTGGCGCTGATCAAGAAGCTGGCCGTGGAAGCCATATCGGCGGCCGCTGATCGCCCAGAGCATGAAAGGTGATACCATGAACAAATGCTTCTACCGTTTTATGTGCGCCGTGATGCGGCCGTTCTACGCGCTGTTCTATCCGGCTCAGGTGGAGGGCGTGGAGAACATCCCCCGCGAGGGTGCCTTCATACTGTGCAGCAACCACTGCAGCAACCACGATCCCTTCTATATCGCCATCCGCGAAAAGGAGCGCTACCTCCACTTCATGGCGAAGTCCAACCTGTTCAGGTGCAAGATCGTGGGCGCCTTTGTCAGCGCGCTGGGCGCATTCTCGGTGGATCGGGGCAACAGCGACCTGGCCGCCATCCGCGTCGCCATGGCGCTGTTGAGGGAGGGCCACGGCCTGGCCATCTTTCCCCAGGGCACGCGCGTCAGGGACAACCACCCCGCCCCGATGCTGGAGGGCGTTTCCTTGATCGCCATGCGCGCGAACGCGCCGGTGATCCCCGTCTATATCGGCGGCCCCTACCGGCTCTTCCGCAAGACCCAGCTCTCCTTCGGCCCGCCCGTGAGCTTCGAGGGCCTGCCCCGGCGGGTGGACAGCGACACGCTGGACAAGGCCACCCGTCGCATCGAAGCCGCCGTGTGGGGCCTCAAGAAGTGAAGTAAGCGCAGAAATCCTGTTAAAATTGTATTAATTCCAAAAAAGAGGCAGGAATTATAAACAATTCGAGCGAAATAACACGGATAGCGTAAATAGTATATTTATGCGTATACTCTGTGTATACATTGTATTTCGAGGCTCTGGAGGCGATTTGAGATCGCGCGCGTTGTGTTGGCCAGGCATGCCGGGTTCTGCTTCGGCGTCCGCCGTGCGGTGGAAACCGCCGAGCGATCGGCCCCGGCGGTCACGCTCGGCCCCATCATCCACAACCCGCAGGTGGTCCAATCCCTGGCCGCCCTGGGCGTCACCAGTGCCGGCGCGCCTTCGGACATTCCCGAGGGCACCCGCGTAGTGATCCGCTCCCACGGCGTCGGCCGACAGGCCTATGAGGCGCTGAAGGCCCGCGGCTGCGAAATCGTGGACGCCACCTGCCCCTTCGTGCAGCGGATCCACGACATGGCCCGCGCCGCGTCGAAGTCCGGCACGCCGCTGATCGTCATCGGCGAGGCGGAACACCCGGAGGTGCAAGGCATACTGGGCTGGACGGACGGACCCGCCTTCGCCGTGATGACGGAGGAGGATGTCCGCGCCCTTCCCCCGCTGGAAAGCGCCCTGGTCGTGGCCCAGACCACCATGGTGGAGGAAACCTTCGACCAGCTGTGTCGGGCGCTGGAAAAGCGCGTGCCCCGGCTGGACATCCACGCCACCATCTGCACCGCCACCCGTGACCGCCAGAAAGAGGTGGCCGACATCGCCCGCCAGGCGGACGTGATGCTGGTCGTCGGCGGACGGGAAAGTTCAAACAGTCGCAAGCTGTACAGGCTCGCTGCTGATAGTTGCCGCAGGACTTATTTCATCGAGACCGCGGCGGAATTGGACGGAATCGCCATCGGCCCGTCCGATACGATTGGGATTACAGCCGGTGCATCCACGCCGGATTGTATCATTAAGGAGGTTGTTGCAAGAATGAACGACATCGAGAAGAAAGTCACCCCCGAAGAGAACCAGGAACTTGAAGTCATGTCAGAAGAAGCCATTGACAAGACCATAGTTCAAATTCGCCCCGGCCAGATCATCACTGGCAAGGTCGAAATGATCACCGACGATGAGGTTTGCGTCAACATCGGCTACAAGTCTGACGGTATCGTTAAGAAATCCGAGCTTTCTTCCACCGATGTCAAGGAAGGCGATGAGATCGAAGTTGAGGTCGTCAAGGTGAATGACGGCGAAGGCAACGTTCTGCTTTCCCAGAAGAACATCATCAACCGCAAGGCTTGGGAAGAGATCTGCGCCAAGGAAGAGGCCGGCGAGTTCGTCGAAGGCATAGGCAAGGAGGCCGTCAAGGGCGGTCTGCTCGCCGACGTGGCGGGCGTTCGCACCTTCATCCCCGCGTCTCAGCTCTCCCTGCGCTATGTCGAGAAGATCGACGAGTTCGTGGGCCAGCCCATGACCCTGAAGATCATCGAGATCGACAAGGCCAAGAAGCGCATCGTCGCCAGCCGCAAGGCCGTGCTGATGGCTGAAGAGGCCGAGAAGAAGAAGAAGATCTGGGAGAACCTGGAAGTCGGCGCCATCGTGAAGGGCACCGTTCGCCGCCTGGCGGACTTCGGCGCCTTCGTGGATATCGGCGGTGTGGACGGCCTGGTGCACGTCACCGACCTCAGCTGGGGCCGCGTGAAGCATCCCTCCGACGTGGTTTCCGTCGGCCAGCAGATCGACGTGAAGATCCTGAACATCGATCCCGAGCGCGAGCGCATCTCCCTGTCCTACAAGCAGACCCAGCCCCGCCCCTGGACGGTCGCCGGTGAGAAGTATCCCGTCGGCTCCGTGGTGGAGGGCAAGGTCGTCCGCATCACCACCTTCGGCGCGTTCGTGGAGCTGGAGCCCGGCCTGGACGGCCTGGTGCACATCAGCCAGTGCGCCCTGACCCGCATCGCGAAGGTCGAGGACGCCGTGAACGTGGGCGACATCGTGCGCGTGAAGGTGCTGGATGTCAACACCGAAGCCAAGCGCATCTCCCTGTCTATCCGCGAGGTGCTGGAGGACGAGGCGCTGGCCAGCGACGAGGGCGAGTATGACATCGACGAGATCCCCGCCGAGGAGGAGTACGTCGAGGAAGCGCCCGTTGAGGAAGCTCCCGTGGAAGAGGCTCCCGCCGAGGAAGCGCCCGTCGAGGAATAATCCCATCATGCAGGAGCGGCACATCTGTGCCGCTCTTTTGTTAACCCGACGAATCCGCATTTATCGAGCGGTTATTCTGATAGTGCCTGAAAACACAGCATTTCCAGCCGTTTTACTGGCGGAAAGGAGGATGCTTTCCCTTGATTTTTCCCTTATCAGGAAAAACAAGGGAAAGTTTTTGC
>CAMVBO010000061.1 GCA_947165745.1 uncultured Clostridia bacterium
GCGCCGAGCCGCTCGCTTCAATTCACGACTCGGCAGGCCGCCGCCGCATGAGGGAACAGCGAGGAATGAGCGTTTTTGGAGAGCCCCACCGCCTGCTGCGCAGGCACCTCCCCATTGCGATGGGGAGGCAAGGACGGACGACGACCTCATCCGGCGCTGCGCGCCACCTTCCCCATAGGGGAAGGCTTTGGGCGAACGCGGTTTCCCGCCGCGGCTGTGTAATTGTCGGGCGGTCATAACCGGCTTCAATTTCAAAGGGGCTGTCTCATTTTGAGACAGCCCCTGAGTCAGTTTGCCGTGCTCGCCTGGTTTTCAGCGGGCGTGTCCACGGCGTCGTCCACCGCGTTCTCGACCGCGTCGCCCACGTTGTCCGCGGCGTTTTCAACGCCCTCCGGCACGGTGGTGGGTTCCGGTTCGGCGGTAGCCTCGGGCGCGGGAGCCTCCGTGGCCGTGACCGTGGTGGTGGTCTTGCCCTCGCAGGCCGCCAGGGCCAGCGTCAGGACAAGCAGTGCGAGCATCAGCGCGATTGCCTTCTTCATGGGTCGTCCTCCTGAATTTGATGTGGGTTTTACAGGAAATAGGATATTCAGGAGGGGCTCAGATTATGCTTTCGGAGCTGAAAAAGCGCGAAAGGATTTCTTTCGGAGCGCTACAGCGGCCGCTTTTCCACCACGCCCGCTCGCCGCGGGTACTTTTCCGGTGTCGGCGATATCTTCTCGATCCAGGCGGCGCGATGATCCCAGTCCCGCCCGGGGATGGCCAGGGGCTGGACGCGCTCCAGTCGCCCGCCCAGCAGCGAAATGGCGTTTTCCGCCTGGGACAGCTCCCCGTCCAGCCCGGGGCCCTTCAGCGCCAGGGCGCGTCCGCCCAGGCGCACAAAGGGCAGCAGGTACTCGCACAGCGCGTTCATTGGCGCGACGGCCCGGGCCGTGGCCAGGTCGAACCGCTCCCGCAGGTCCTCGTGCCGGGCGGCGTCCTCGGCCCGCAGGTGCAGCGCCTCGGCGTTCAGCCCCAGCGCCTCGATCACGCTGTTCAGGAAGTCCACCCGCTTGCCCAGGGCGTCGATCAGCGTGAAGCGGGTCTCCGGCATCAGGATCGACAGCGGGATGCCCGGAAAGCCCGCGCCGCTGCCTACGTCGATGGCAGTGTGCGCCTCGGGGAAATCCCCGGCAAGCGGGCAGGCGCAGTCCAGATAGTTGCGGTCGACGGCCTCCAGCGCGTCGTCCGGCACGCGGGTCAGGTTCATCCGAGCGTTCGCCTCGATCAGCATTTCGTGATAGCGCTCAAATTGCGCCGCCTGCCCGTCCGTCAGCGGGATGCCGGCGGCGGCGAAGCGGGCGTGAAGGGTGGTGGTGAACATGGTCGCGTGGCTCCTTGCTGTGGTGGAGGTGAGAATAGGGAGTAGGGAGCAGGGGGGCAGGGAGTAGGGGGCAGGGAGGCTGATTGCCGCGCCAGCCACTCAAATCTTTTCCTTCGCCGCTTCCAGCGCGGCGATCACCCGGTCGCACCAGGCGTCAAACTCGGGGTCGTCCTTCTGCAGCTCCGGATGGGCCAGGACATAGTCGATGGCGATGCGCACGCCCTGGTCAAAGCGCACGGTGGTGCGCATGTCGGGCACGACGCGCTTGAGCTTGCGATTGTCGAACACCACGCTCTCGGCCTTGTCGCCGGTCAGGCTGCCGGTGTAATCATAGCCCAGGGGGTCGCCCACGGCGGCCAGGAAGTCGCTGGACACGTGGTAGGCGTGCAGCTCGACGCCCAGGGCGTCGGCGATGGTGGCGTAGATCTGGTTCCAGGTCAGCGTTTCGTCGCCGGTGATCTGGAAGGCCTCGCCGATGGCGTGGCGGTTGCCCATCAGGCCGGTGTAGCCGATGGCGAAGTCCTTGTTGAAGGTCATGGTCCACAGGCTGGTGCCGTCGCCCTGGATGATCACGGGCTTGCCTTCCATCATGCGCTTGATGACCTGCCAGGAGCCGTTTTTGCCGTGCACGCCCATGGGAACGCTGCGCTCGTCATAGGTGTGGCTGGGGCGCACGATGGTCACCGGGAAGCCCTCCTCGCGATACTTGGCCATCAAAAATTCCTCGCAGGCGATCTTGTCGCGGCTGTACTTCCAATAGGGATTGGCCAGGGTGGTGCCCTCGGTGATCACATAGCTGGCCGCCGGCTTGTGGTAGGCCGAGGCGGAGGAGATGTAGAGATACTGCCGGGTGCGGCCCTTGAACAGGCGATAGTCCCGCTGGACCTGGTCCAGCGTGAAGCCGATGAACTCGCCCACGCAGTCGAAGGTCATGTCGCCCAGCTTCTCCAGCACGGCGGCCTCATCGTTGATGTCGCACACCAGGCTGTGGGCCCCGGCGGGCACGGCGTCGGGCCGGTTGCCGCGGTTGAGCAGCCACACGTCCCAGTGCAGCTCTTCCACCAGGCGTCGGGTGATGGCGGTGCTGATGGTGCCGGTGCCGCCGATGAACAATGCTTTCATAGTGGAACCTCCTTGGGTGTTTTTGGCCATTATAACACAGATGCGGCGGGATGGGAACAGGGATTTGGAAAAGACATGCCGGGGAAGGAGGGATCGCCCAAACAAAATCGCGGGAACGGCAAGCGCCGTCCCCGCGAGGATAATTCAGACTCAGAACTTCAGGTAATTCAGCGACACATAGCCGGTCAGCCCCTTGGCTGTGACATAGGCCCAGTTGCCGGAGGTGTACAGCACGGTGACCTTGGTGTTCTTCTTGAAGGAACCCAGGATGGCGGTGCCGGTGCCCGGGCCCTTGCGCACGTTCAGCGAGCTGGCCTTCACCTTGGCGGTGGCTTCCTTGCGCAGGTAGGTGGCGGACACCCAGCCGATCTTGCCCTTGAAGGTCTTGATCTTGCGCCAGTTGCCGCTGCTGGCCAGGATGTAGCAGCCGGTGCCCTTGGGCAGCTTGCCGGTCACCTTGTAATTGGTGCCAGCGCCGGCACGCAGGTTCAGCGTGGAGGCGGTGGTGCGATACACGGTGCTGGACGAGGACGGCGGCGTTTCGGGCTTCAGCTTCACGGTGCCGCCGATGGCGCTGATCGGAATCCAGCCGGACAGGTTCTTGTCCGTCACGTGCACGCTGGCCATGTCGCGCTCGGTGTAGTACACCTTCACGGTGTCCGAGGTGGTGATGTGGCCCACCACGCTGGAGGCGGTGTCGGCCTTGGAATACACGCTGGTGGCGGCGGTTATGGCCTTGTAGCCGTTGCCCAGGGCCTTGGTGGTGCCGTCCACGTACATGGTGCGGATCCAGCCGGTCTTCTTGCCGTACTTGATCTTGATCCAGGAGCCGCTCTTCTCATAGGCGGTGACCTTGTTGTTGTGCTTGACGTAGCCCACGACCTTGTTGTCGTAGCCGGGGCCGGAGCGGATGTTCAGCGTGCCCTTGCCCGTGGAGGACACATACACCGTCTTCTTGGTGCCGCCGGCAAGCGCTGTGCAGGGCAGGGCCGCGACCAGCAGCATCAGAGCCAGCAGCAGGGCAATCGTTCTCTTCATAACATTTTCCCCCTTGATATGTTTTGACCGAATGTTCCGGGCGTCCGCGCGATGGCCCGCAAGCCCGCCCCCGTTAAGCGCGAAAACAGACCCCACGGATACCTCTATGCTTTGGACGCCCGAAACATGGCATTTGTTTCCTCTATTATAATACAATTTCCATACAAAAAATATTACAATTATGTCACAATTCATCGGGCGCAGCCTTGGCAGCTGTGTTATAATGAATTTGGCAAGGCCCCGGGGGGCGCACGCCGACAATCGAAATACAGAATGATTAGGCAACCGGCGCGGAGCGCGGTTGGCCGGGTCGGCGGGCCCCGCAGGGCGCACGCCGACAATCGAAATATAGAATGATTAGGCAACCGGCGCGGAGCGCGGTTGGCCGGGTCGGCGGGCCCCGCAGGGCGCACGCCGACAATCATACAACATGGAGGATCGCCATGCGCATCTATACCGGGCGCAGCCGCCTGATGGAGGCCGCCCTGATCGAGACCCTGCGCCGGGACATGGCCGCCCCGGAAGCCGTGGAGGCCCACATCGTGGTGGTGCCCAAGCAGCTGACGCTGCAGACCGAGCGGACGCTGCTTTCGGCGCTGAACCTGCCCGGCTCCTTCAGCCTGCAGGTGTTGAGCCCGGAGCGCCTGTGCGGGCGCGTCTTTGAATCCGCCGGTCAGCCAGAGGGCGTGCGGGTGGACGAGCGCGGCCGGGTGATGCTGGTGCGCGCCGCCGCGCGGCAGGTGGATGAAAGGCTCAAGCTCTATCGCGGGGCGGTGAACCGCCGGGGCTTCGCGGACCGCTGCGCCCGCCAGCTGGAGCTGGTGCGCCAGGCGGGGCTGACGCCGGAGGCGCTGTTCGCCTGCGCGGAGGCCGCCGAGGGCATGCTGCGCATGAAGCTGGACGACCTGGGCGTGATCCTGGAGGCCTACGAGGGGATGATCGAGGGCCGCTTCCAGGACGGCGAGTCCGAGTTTATCCACGCCGCGGCCCGCGCCGGAGAGGCGGAATTCCTGCGCCGCGCCCGGGTCTATTTCTATGGGTTTGACCTGACGCCGCCCACGCTGCACAGCCTGATCGGCGCGGTGTCGGCCGCGTGCCCGGAGACGAGCGTGTTCCTGCCCCTGGCCAACGACGAGCGCGCCAGGGATTTCGACGCCTGGCTGCCGCTGAAAAACTGCTATGAGCGGCTGTACGAGGCGGCGAAGCGGGCCGGGGTCTACCAGCCCGAGCGCGTGCGCGTGGAGGCCTCGGGCGAGGCGAAGGAGGGCTTTTTGATCCTGCCCGCGCCGGCGCAGGACGACGGCCTGTCCCGCCTGTCCCGGGAGCTGTTCGCCTTTCCCGCCGAGCCGGACCCGTCCGACAGGCCGCCGAAGTCCGTCCAGCTGGCCACGCTGCGCGGGCCTCTGGAGGAGTGCCGGTTTGCCGCCGCGCTGTGCCGCAGGCTGGTGATGCGGAATGATTGGCGTTGGGGCGACATACAGATATTGTGCCGCGACCTGGACGGCTACCGGCAACCGCTGCAGGAGGCCTTCCGCGCCTACGAGGTGCCGCTGTTCCTGTCCGCCAGCCGCCCGGCCTCCCGCCACCCGCTGGCGGAGTGCCTTACCGCCGCGCTGCGCCTGTGCGAGGGCAATCCCCGCATGGAGGACGCGCTGGCGCTGCTGCACACGGGCTGCGTGCCGCTGGAGGCGGACGAGGCCGACCGCCTCGCCAACCACGCGGCGAAGTACGGTTTGAAGCCCTGGGCGCTGCTCAAGCCCCTGAAGCGGGGCACGGAGGCGGAGATCCAGGCGCTGGAGCCCCTGCGGGCCAGGTTTGCCGAGCCGGTCAACGCGCTGAAGCGGCGGGTGAAGCAGGCGGCGGATCTGAAGGGCCAGCTTTCCGCCCTGTTCCAGTTCCTCACCGACATCGACGCCCCGGGGCGGCTGCAGGCCCGCCTGGACGCGCTGATCGCCGCCGACCTGCGCCAGCAGGCGGGGGAGGAGAGCCAGGTGTGGAACCGGATCATCGGCGCGCTGGACCAGATGGCGGGCCTGATGGGGGACGCGCCGCTGCCGATCGACGAGCTGCGCCAGACGCTGGAGGAATCGCTGGACGCCGCCATCATCAAGCCGCTGCCCCAGTCCGGGGACGCGGTGTACGCCCAGACCACCGACCGCATCGCCGCCCAGCGCTGCAAGGCGCTGCTGATCCTGGGGGAGACGGACCATACCCGGGCGGAGGCGGACGGCCTGCTGAATCCCGCCCAGCGGCAGACCTTCGCCCGCATCGCCCACGCCTATGTGGGGCCGGGGGAGGGCGAGCTGTCGCGCATGCGCCGGTTCTACCTGAAATCCGCCGTGGAGATGGCGGAGGAATACCTGTGCGTCACCTGCCCGCTGAGCGGCCTGGACGGCGGGGCCCAACGCCCCGGCGCGCTGATGGGCCTGATCCGGGGCGTGTTCCCGGCCCTGGGCGTGCGCGGCGGCGTGCTGGAGGACGCGGGCATCCAGCGGATGCTGCGCGCCGCCCCGGAGGCCGCGGCTGCCTGCGCGGCCAGGGCGCTTTCCGGCGTGGGCGAGGGCGAGGCAGCCCAGCCGGCGGATCGCGCCGCACTGGCGGGTCTCAAGCGGATCCTGGAGAATGAGGGCGTGCCCGCCTGGCAGAGCGAGCGGTTAAACCGGGCTCTGGAGCGCGTGGGCACGGCGCTGCGCCACGGGGAGAGCGCCGAGCGGCTGAACCCGGCCACGGCAAAGGCGCTGTACGGCGAGCTGCGCCGCCAGAGCGTCACGCGGCTGGAGAAATACGCCCAGTGCCCCTTTGCGTACTTCACCCAGTACGGCTTAAAGCCGCTGCGCATCGAGCCCTATCAGCTGAACGCGAAGGATGAGGGCACCTTCTTCCACAACGCGGTGCACGAATTCCTGCTGGAGAGCATGAACGATCTGAACGGGCTCACGGAGAAGGACGCCGAGGCGCGGATGGACGGCATCGCGGACCGGCTGCTGGACGCCCTGGCCGCCTCCGGGCCCCTGGGGGACAGCGCCGTGGCCCTTGCGGAGCGGCGCCGATTGAAGGCCACGGCCCGCACCTGCGCCGCCGTGCTGGCGGAGCATATGCGGGGCAGCCGGTTCAATCCCTCCGCCCTGGAGACGGATTTCGGCGTGGAGGACGGCGCGCCCGCGCGGCTGACGGTGAACGCCGTCAGCGGCGAATGCACGCTGGAGGGCCGCATCGACCGCATCGACGAGTGGGCGGCGGGGGGCTATCTGCGGGTGATCGACTACAAGCGCGGGGGCAGGGACCTGGCGCTGGACGCGGTTTATCACGGGCTGAGCCTGCAGCTGCCGGTCTATCTGGCGGCGGCGATGAAAAAGCGCCGGGAGCAGAGCGCGGGCGTATACTATTTCAGCCTGGACGAGGGCATCCTGGCCACCCAGTCCACCGACCCGGCCGAGGTGGAAAAGGCCCGGCGGGACAGCTTCCGGCTCACCGGCCTGGCCCCGGACGATGTGTCGCTGCTCCAGGCCCAGTCGCCCAACTTCCCGGAGGTGCTGAACGTGCGCGTCACCAAGGGCGGCGACCTGTACAAGGGCACGCTGGCCACCGACGCGGGCGGCTTCCGGGCGCTGGTGAAGCGCACGCTGGAAAAGGCCGGCGAGCACCTGGACGGCATCCGCGAGGGACTGATGCAGGCCGCGCCTGCCCGCTTTCGCCAGCAGAACCCCTGCCAGTATTGCGACTGGAAGGGCGTTTGCCTGTTCGACGACCGCCTGGACGCCCGGCGCGTGCGCCGCTTCGAGGGCATGCGCGGGGACGAGGCGATGGAGAAGATAAAGCTGGAAGAAAAATAATAGAAAAAATGGAATAAAGGCATTGACATCAACGCTTTACCATGCTATAATGCTGCCAACCGTTGAGAGAGAAGAGTAATCCTCACAACCGAACGGCAAAGAGAGTCGCGGGCGGTGGAATCGCGGCGCGGGCGGCGGGGATGAATGGGCTTTCGAGGGCAAACCGAACGGAGCAATCCCAGTAGGGGCGACGGAGTTCCCTCCGTTATCAAAGGAGCCGTATGATGGTACGGTACAGAGCGGGCGCGCAAAGCGTCAAGCCGGGTGGCACCGCAGGGAGAAGTTTTGATCCCCTGTCCCAGCAAACACAACTGGGACAGGGGTTTTTGTATGCCCCGTCCCGCGATCGGAAAGGAGAATACCCATGAGCGAAGTCAAGAAGATTCCCTACAAGATCTATCTGGAAGAAAGCGAGATGCCCAGGTATTGGTACAATGTGCGCGCGGACATGAAAAACAAGCCCGCGCCGCTGCTGAACCCCGGCACCCTCGAGCCCATGAAGGCCGAGGAGCTGGCCCCGGTGTTCTGCGAGGAGCTGATCAAGCAGGAGCTGGACAACGACACCCGGGAATATCCCATCCCCCAGGAGATCCAGGACTTCTACAAGATGTACCGCCCGTCGCCGCTGGTGCGCGCCTACTGCCTTGAGGAGAAGCTCGGGACCCCGGCGAAGATCTACTACAAGTTCGAGGG